>JAKPBM010000233.1 GCA_029778935.1 Bacillota bacterium
CGGTTCGCTCGCTTCGGGCGATGACGCTGCCCGTCGTGTCGCCCGTATCCGTTGCCATGCCAAGCTGCAGCCCGGCCAGATAGCGCTTGTCGTGGCCGGTCATAAACTCGACCGCCCGGGTCGCCCGGCCGAAGCAGACGGGAAGCAGCCCCGTCGCCATGGGGTCTAATGTTCCCGTATGCCCCACGGTCTTCATTTGGAGAAGCCGTCGGATTTTTCCGACGGCCGTATGCGACGAGATTCCTTCGGGCTTGTCCAGCAGAATAATGCCGCTTTGGGGCCTGCCCTCGGTCATACGATACCCTCCAGCGCCTTGCCCGCTTCGGCCACCATTTTTTCGATGGCCTCAAAGGGCGTGCCAAGCGATATGGTGCAGCCTGCGGCCCGGGCGTGGCCGCCCCCGCCGAACACGGCGCAAAGGGTTGCGGCGTTGATTTGGTCCGTCGTGGTACGGACGGAGAGCTTCGTACTGCCGTCGGCCATTTCGTAGCCGGTGATGCCGACCAGCACGCCCTCAATCTGGGACGGGATGGAGGAAAAATCGTCCAGATCGTCCTCCGTGACGCCCGTTATGGCGCGCATCTCCTGGGTGATGACCAGCGAGGCGATGCGCCCGTCCCCGTCGAACCGCAGGTTCTGGTAGGCCAAACGCTCCATTTCCACGCGGGCACGGCGTTTTGTGCTGAAAAACGTCTTGTTGATTTCAGAAACGTCGATCCCCTGCTCAATGCAGACGGCCGCCTGGCGGTGAGTTTCCGCCCGGGTGTTGGCATACTTGAAGCAGCCCGTATCCGTGGCGATGCCGATATACAGCAAGGCCGCGATTTCCTTGTCCAGGGGGATGTTCATGGCGCTAATGAGTGAGAACACAAGCTCCGACGTCGCCGCCGCCTCCGTATCGATACACCGGTACCGGGCCGACAAGTCGTTGTTCTGGTGATGGTCGATTAAAAAATCGATTTTGTCCGCATACGGCTTGCCGTTGGTCGGAAGCTGGGAATGGGACGAAATGTCCGTCGTCACCACATGGCGGCCTTCGTAGCCCTCCGGGCGCACGTACGGCGAAAAATAAGGCTCCAGCTTGGGCGAAACTTCCGGGTTTTCCAAAAGGTACGCCCGCTTGCCAAGCTTTCTCAGCCCAGCACACAGGGCGGCCGCCGCACCGACGGTGTCCCCGTCGGGCCGGCGGTGGGTCAGGAGAAGAAAATCGTCCGCAGCGGCGAGTGCCTTGGCCATTTCGTTGATACTCACTGCAAGCGCCATCCTATTCCTCTTTCTTTTTCTGGTTTTCTTTTTCCTCCAGCTCGCGCAGCACCTGATAGGTGGCGCTGGCCCGGGCCATTCCCGCGTCGCCGACAAAGGTCAGCTCCGGCGTGTAGCGAAGCTGCATGGTGGCGGCCAGCTCCCGCCGGATATAGCCGGCGGAGGAGGTAAGCCCCTTGACCAGTTCCTTTAAGTCCTTGTCGTCGCCTAAAGTGCTCACATAGACCTTGGCGTGCCGCCCGTCGGCGGAAACTTCCACCCGCGTGACGCTGACAATCCCCTGCACCCGGGGGTCCTTCAGCTTCGGGATAATCGCGGAAATCTGGGTGACAAGCTCTTCACCCAGCCGGGAGGATCTGGGTACTGCCATGGTTGCACCGTCCTTCCGTGGGGTAATTTACTCGGCCACCTGCACGATCTGATACGCTTCGATTAGGTCGCCTTCCTTTATGTCGTTGTACTTTTCAATGCCGATACCGCATTCAAAGCCGGACACGACTTCCTTCACGTCGTCTTTGAACCGGCGCAAAGAGGCCAGTTCGCCCTCGTGCAGCACCACGCCGTCGCGCGTTAAGCGGATTTTGGCGTTGCGGACGATTTTGCCTTCCTTGACCATGCAGCCAGCGATGGCGCCGACGCCGGAAACCTTGAACACCTGGCGGATTTCCGCAAGGCCCAGGAATTCTTCCTTGAACTTCGGCTCCAAAAGGCCCTTCATGGCCGCCTGGATTTCTTCGATGCATTCGTAGATAACGCGGTACAGGCGGATATCGATCTTCTGCTGCTCCGCCAGGTTGCGCGCGTTGGATTCGGGGCGCACGTTGAAGCCCACGATAATGGCGTTGGAGGCGGAAGCCAGCATGACGTCGTTTTCGTTGATGCCGCCCACGCCCGAATGGATGACGCGGACGCGGACTTCGCTGTTGGACAGCTTCTCCAGCGAGGCGCGCACCGCTTCCACAGAGCCCTGCACGTCGGCCTTGACGATGATGTTGAGCTCTTTGACCTGGCCTTCCTGAATCTGGTTGAACAGGTCCTGCAGCGTCATCTTCTGGGTTACGCCGGACTTTTCCTCTCTGGCCTTGCGCTTGCGCTCTTCCACCAGCTCTCTGGCCTTGCGCTCGTCCTTGACCACGTTAAAGGTGTCGCCGGCGTTGGGCGTTTCGTCCAGGCCAATGACTTCCACCGGCACCGACGGGCCGGCGGATTCGATTCTCCGGCCGGCGCTGTCGGTCATGGCGCGGATGCGGCCCACGGCCGTGCCGGCGATGACCAAATCGCCCTGGCGCAGCGTGCCGTTTTTGACCAGCAAGGTCGCCACGGGGCCTCTGTTTTTGTCCAGCCGCGCTTCGATGATGACGCCGGCGCCCGCCCGGTTGGGGTTGGCCTTCAGCTCGCGCATCTCCGCCAGCAGCAAAATCATATCCAAAAGGTTGTCAACACCCATGCCGGTTTTGGCGGAGATTTTGCAGACAATCGTGTCGCCGCCCCATTCCTCCGGTACTAAGTCGTACTTGGTCATTTCGGAGATGATTGCGTCGGGGTTGGCGTCGGGCTTATCCATTTTGTTGATGGCCACGATGATGGGCACGTTGGCCGCCCGGGCGTGGTTGATGGCTTCCACCGTCTGGGGCATGATGCCGTCGTCGGCGGCGACCACCAAAACGGCGATGTCCGTAACCGCCGCGCCGCGGGCGCGCATGGCCGTAAAGGCCGCGTGGCCGGGGGTGTCGAGGAAGGTAATCTGCTTGCCGTCGACGCTGACCTGATAGGCGCCGATGTGCTGGGTTATGCCGCCGGCCTCGCCCGCCGCCACGGAGCTTTTGCGGATATAGTCCAACAGGGACGTTTTGCCGTGGTCTACGTGGCCCATGACGACCACGACAGGGTCACGGGGTTCCTTGACGCTGTCGTCGTCTTCGCTGACGTCAATCAGCTGTTCCTCGATGGTAAGCTGCACTTCGTGCTCGACCTTGGCGCCAAATTCCATGGCCACCAGGCTGGCCGTGTCGAAGTCGATGATTTCCGAAAGGGACGCCATAACGCCCAGCTTCATGAGCTGTTTGACCACTTCGGCGCCCGTCTTTTTCAGCCGCACGGCCAGTTCGCCGACGGCAATCTCGTCGGGAATCATGACCTTAAGCTGCACTTTCTTCTTGACTTCCTGCTGCAGACGGCGGATTTTGTCCTGCTCTTCCTGCTTGCGCTTCTGGCCGATGTTGTTCTGCCGGCGGGCGGGGGATTTTTTGATTTTCTCCTTCCCCGCGGAAATGTGAGGTGCCTTTTCCGGTACAAGCTCGTCGATTCGCTCGTCGTATTTGGACAGATCCACCGTAGAGCCCCGGGTGTCCACATACCGGCGCTCTCTCTGCCTGGGCAACTGCGGGGCGGAAGCCGGACGTTCCTCGCCCTTGGCGGCAGGGGCCTGCGCGGCAGGCTTGGCGGTGGGTTTCTCCGCTTCCGCCGTCGCCACGGCGGAAGGCGCCGATTTCGCGGCCGCCGGAGCGGCCTGCGCAGCCGGGGCGGCCGGAGCAGCCGCCGGGGCCGCTTCCGCCTGGGGCGCTTCCGCGGGCTTTTCAGCCGCAGCGGGTTTGGTGGCGGCCAGAGCTTCGGAAATATCGGCAACCTGATTGGCCAGGGTGATGGCGTCGAAAATCAGGTTCAGTTCGTCTTCCGTCAGCACTTTCGAGGCACTTCTCGGCGCCTCTGCGTGTTTTGCCAAAATATCGATAATAACTTTATTCGGAACCCCAAACTGTTTGGCAATATTACTGACTTTTATTTTTTCTTGATGGCTCAAAAAAAGGTCACCTCCACGTAAGATACGGATGCACAGTGCCCAAGGCTACTCCCCGGGCTTTGCTTCCTCCGCCAGAAGCTGCGCGCTGATCTGTTCGTAAATCTCGTCGGGAATGCTTGCATCCAGCGAACGCTCCAGCGCCTTGCTCTTTCTCGCTTTCTGAAAGCATGCCGCGCTTTTGCAGATGTAGGCCCCCCTGCCGTTCATCTTGCCTTTGGTGTCAAGGGCGATTCCGCCGCCGTCCTTTTCGGGGCGATGGACGACTCTGATAAGCTGTTTCTTCTCCTTCATCTCACGGCAGCCGACGCACATGCGCATAGGCACTTTTTTCGGCGGCATGAATCCTCACCTCCCCCTGCAATCCCCTAGCTCCTTACTCTTCTGTATTTACACCCGTTTCGGCTTTGTATGATAATGGCTTGATGTCGATCTTGTACCCCGTGAGCTTGGCCGCAAGGCGCGCGTTCTGCCCTTCCTTGCCGATGGCTAAGGACAGCTGGTCGTCGGGCACGATCACGCGGCAGCTCTTGCCCTCGGGCAGAAGGGTCACTTCGATGACCTCCGCGGGGGCCAGAGCGGCGGCCACAAACTCCGCCGGGTCGTCGGAATAATTGACAATGTCGATTTTCTCGCCTCTGAGTTCCGCCACAATGGCGTTGACGCGGGCGCCCCGGGGGCCGACGCAGGCGCCGATGGAGTCCACGTTGGGGTCTTTCGAGCGGACGGCGATTTTCGTTCGAGAGCCAGGCTCTCTTGCAATAGACACCAGCTCCACCGTGCCGTCGAAAATTTCGGGCACTTCCATCTCAAACAGCCGGCGCACCAGCCCCGGATGGGTACGGGAAATCTGCAGCTGCGGCCCCTTTTGAGACTTGCTCACGCCCAAAAGGTAGACCTTTACGTACTCGCCCTCCCGCAGTTTCTCGCCGGGAATCTGTTCCGACGGCGGCAGGAGCAGCGTCTTTTCGTCGTCCTTGCCGGCCAGCATGAGAATGACGTTGCCCGTCCGCTGGTCCACGCGGGTGACAATCGCCGACAAAATCTCGTGTTCTTTCGAGGAAAACTCCTTGAAGAGAGCGCCGCGCTCGGACTCCCGGATTCCCTGGATAATGACCTGCTTGGCCGTCTGGGCGGCGATGCGGCCCAGCTCTTTCGTCTGCACCTCGATGCGCACGGTGTCGCCGATTTCCGGGCGGGGCACCTTGCGGATGCGGCGGGCTTCTTCCAGGGAGATCTCCGTCGCCGGGTTGGTCACTTCCTCCGCGACGGTTTTTAATACATACATATGCATTCGCTTGGTATTCGGATCGACAATGAACTCCAGATTGTCATCGGCACCGGGAAAATCGCGGTGGTAGGCGGTAATCAGTGCCTGTTTGATCCGATCCAGCATGAAATCCATGGGGATCCCTTTTTCTCTCTCCAGGTCCTCCAGAGCCTGGTACAGTTCCTCGTTCATGGCGGCGAAAACACTCCTTATGCTGTCATCTAACTGTCTGCACAACTCTATAGAAACTTTCTAAAAGGTAAACTCCACATGCAGCCGGCACAAAGCCACGTTTTCCATCGGAATTTCGATGTCTTTCCCGTCTTTTTCCAGATACAAAGTGTCGTCCTTCTTTTCTTTCAAGGTGGCCACGAAGTTCTTCTCCAGCCCCTCCCGGGCCTTATAGAGCCTTACTTCCACGGGATGGCCGGCGTATTTTTCAAAATGTTTGTCTTTTCGAAGCACCCGCTCGATGCCGGGGGAGCTTACTTCCAGCATGTAGGAATAAGGGATGGGGTCGGCTTCGTCCAGCGGCGCGTCCAAAGCGCGGCTTACGTGCTCGCACATGTCGATGGTGACGCCTTCCGGATGGTCGATTTTGACGCGCAGGTACCATTGGCCCGCTTCTTTGACAAACTGGACGTCCCAGATGTCGCATCCCACTTCCGCCGCAAAGGGAGCGGCCAGTTCTTCCACATATTCGCAAATCTCTTTCGCTTTCATTCTGTACTCCTTGCAACCGATGTGAAATCTTCCGCAATCTGATTCGGGAGCCGACGAAAAAGGCCAGTTTCAACAATAAAGAGCGGGTCAGCCCCGCTCTCATCCTTCCCCATCTACGGCGAAATTACGCACCGAATACTATGCAAACCCAATTTTCGAGTTTACGTACTGAGTATACCAGAACTTTCAGAAAAAATCAAGAGGAATTTGGCATTTTTGGCATGGATTTGCATTAAAAATCGCGGCCACCGCGGCCGTCTTCCCGCCGGAATCGTAAGGAAACTCACTTTTCCGGCCGCTCCGCCAGCTTTCCAAGCTTTTCCCCGTCCAGTACCGTTATTTTGCCCCGGGAAAGGCTCACCATACCTTCCGCCGCCCGGTATTTCAGCGTCCGCGTCACCACTTCCCGGGCGGTGCCCAAATCCCGGGCCAAAACGTCATGGGTCACGTCCAGCACGTCGGAACCTGCCAGTTCCCTATGCTCCTGCAGCGCGGCGGCCAGCCGGCTGTCCAGGCTTTTAAAGAGAATCTGCTCCATGACCCACACGACGTCGGAAAACCGCTCGGCCATGAGCTTGTTTACGTAGTGGGAAAGGGGCAAAGAGGCCTTCTGCAGCCGGTCGAACACGTCCGCCGGCACGACGAACACGTCCGTATCCGCCTCCGCCTCCACGTGGATGTCAAACCGGATGCTGTTCATCACACAGTAGGCGGAAAACAGGCACATATCCCAGGGGTACAGCCGGTACAGGGTCACTTCCCGCCCGGTTTCGGAGAGAATAAACGCCCGGAGCCTTCCCCGCCGCACTAAAAACACGCCGGAACAGTCGCTTTCCCCCCGATGGGGCTTGCTGCCTTTGGGAAAATGACGTTCCTCCGCCGCGTCGCAAACGGCGGCCTGCTGTTCCGGCGTCAGCTTTGCAAAATGGGGGAAGAGTTCCTCCAGAGTCGGCAACGCTTTCATGGCCCACTTCCTTATAACGCAAAATTAACGCAAAATAAGCCCTATACCAACCATAGCCGTACGCTTGCGTACCGCGCTATTTTAGTATAGGGCTTACGGGGCAAAATTGCAACAGGAGGAAGGCGTGCTACGCTTCCAGCGGGCCGCGCCAGGAAACAATCCCGCCGATGTTGGTCACATTCTCATATCCCAGCTGGGATAAAATCCGGCAGGCCATCTGGCTTCTGGCCCCGCTGTGGCAGTAGACAAAGATTCTGGCGGTTTTGTCGGGGATAAGACTTTCGATGCGGCCGATTTTGTCCAAAGGCAGGTTGACGCTGCCCGGGATATGGCCGCTTTTGAATTCTTCCGGAGTGCGGACGTCAAGCAGGCGGACGGTGCGGTCGGCACGCAGAACCTGCGCGGCCTGCGCCATGGAAAGGGTTTGGCAGGGCATTAAACGCTTAGCATCTCCAGAATGGCGGCTTTGGGTTTCACGCCGACGGAGATGTTTTTCACCTGGCCGCCCTGGATGACCATCAGGGTCGGCACGCTCATAATTTGATATTTCATGGCCAGGCCCCGCGCTTCGTCCACGTCCACCTTGCCTACCTTAATTTTCCCGTCCAGCTCTTCGGCCAGTTCGTCCACAATCGGCGCGAGCATCCGGCACGGGCCGCACCACGTCGCCGTAAAGTCCAGCAAAACAGGCACTTCGGACTGCATCACTTCGGCCTCAAAATTTTCTTCCGTAATGACAATGGGTTTCATTGGGGTTCCTCCTTTATCTTTGTGTCACCAGTGTAACATCATTTTCCTAATTTGTCTGTGACTTTATTACCATGCGGCCGTTTTGCCGATTTTATACGGGCCGATTTTGTCGGTTTTTCGCCGTCTCCCATGTCAAGCTGCATGCTTTACTCCTTCAGCTTGTCCATTGAAATCGTAACGGCCTGCACGCCGCTTTGCAAAATCTCCAGCGCCATGTCTTTCGACTGGATCAGCCCGCCGGCAATGAGCGGCAGGCCGATTTTTTCTTTGAGCATGGGAAACAGAGGCGTACACAGAGCGGGCAGAAGCTCCACATAGTCGGGTTTTGCCTTTTCGATGGCCGCCAGGCTTTTAGCCAACGCGCTGCTGTCAATGAGGAACGCCCGCTGGATGGCCGTCACCCCCAGCCGCTTGCAGGCGGAGATTACCGCCGGGCGGATGGAGATGACCCCCGCCGGGCGGAACCGGGCGCAGAGGTACTCCGCGCCGTACTCGTCAGGCGCCAGTCCGTGGATTAAATCGCAGTGGACCAGCGCATGCTTTTTCCCTTCCTGCAGAATTTTGGCGATGGTCTCCAGGTTGGAGATATGCCGGTTCATGACGACACACAGCGGGTATTCGCTGTCTAAAAACCGCCGAAGTTGTGTAAAATCGTTTACGGCGGGCACAATCCCGTAGATTTCTGTCATATGTATCCCCCTATATCCCCAAAAGACCCAAAAGCGCGATGGCCAGCACCGAGATGACGGCCGTTTTCTGAAAAGCATCGGCAATTTCCGGGCGGACGGCCGACCGGGCACGGATTTCTATGGCCGCGGCGGCAAAAAGCCCCATTGCAGTGCCCGCCAAAACGGCCAAAGGCTGCCCGAAGTCCACCACCCCTACCACCGCCGCCAAAAACAGCAGCATCGGCCCCGCTTTATACCGCCTGGGCATCCATAGCCCCGCGGCCAAAAGCAGTTGCCAGAAAACCCGGCCTGAAAATTCGGCCCTGGCTTTCCAGCCGGCCAGCACGCCGGCGGCAATCAGCCCCAAAAGCAGCGCCAGTCTTCGCAAAGGCTGCCTTGTCTGCCAGAAGGCGGCGGTCTGCCCGCCCAGAGCCGTTAAAAACACAAGCCCCGCTCCATACGCCAAGGCCCGAAGCGCGTCTTCCATGCCGATACCCCCTGTTGGAGGGTATGCGGCGGACGGCTTGGCCTATGCCGGCAAAGCGGAATTTGTCGTTACTCGTCCAAGTATATACCAAAAACGTCGCGGATAACCTGCTGCACTTCGTTTTCAGCCAGCGTTTTCTCCGTAACGCCTTCGGGCGAAAACACGCGGTAGACGTTGCCGTCCAGCGTGCAGCGGATCTGCCCTTCCTTGCGGATGGAGAGCATGGGCGCTTTGTTAAAGATGGAATCCTCGGCAAACTCGCACCAGAAGGAGGCGAACATATAATCGGGCTCATACTGCACTTCCCGGGTGAAGGAGTACACGTCCCGCCAGCCGCCATCATGGCGCTCGATAAGCATGATGCCGAAGCGCTCGTCCTCCCGGAAGGCATACACCGGGCCGTTCTGGTCAAACTCCTCGCCGAAGCGCAGCGGCAGCGGGTACAGCGGAATCACCGCGCCCACGCCCACGTCGCATAAGTACTCTTCCTTCGTGCCTGGCACCACGACCGACAGCACCTGGTGCCGCCGGGTGGGAATCTCCGTTTCGCCCCGCCAGTACCGGGCCACATAGTCGGTGACCTGATAGCCCAGCTCCCTAAGCAGCCAGCCGAACAGCTTGTTCAGCTCAAAGCAGTAGCCGCCCCGCCGGTGCACAACAATTTTTTCATACAGATGGTCCAAATCCAGCCGGATGCGCCGGCCCCGCAGGATGTCCAGGTTTTCATAAGGAACGGTAATCAGATGGGCGTATTGCAAAGCGGACAAGGTTTCCGCCGTCGGCTCCGTTCCGCCCTGGTAGCCGATTCTGTCCAGATACGCCCGCACTTTTTCGTTCATTTTTCTTTCTCTCCCCGTTCATATTTTACCGGTCGCAAGACCGAACCCAGTTCCATGTACACCGCCCGGCCGGAAGAAACATCCCGCAGCACGGATTGGAGCTTTTCCGCCTCTTCGGGCGAGCAGAAAAGCTTCCCTTCCACGGCCGCGCCGTAGGAAACGTCCGTAATCTCCGCCCCCGTGGCCCTTAGAGCCGGCTCCAGCCGCGCCCAGTCGGAATATTCGGCCAGAAAGCCGATTTCCAGACTTTCTTCCATGCGATAGATGCCCGCCGCGTCCAAAGCAACTTTCGCGCCTTTGGCGTAGGCCCGCACCAGCCCGCCGGCGCCCAGCAGAATGCCGCCGAAATAGCGGGTCACCACCAGCACCACGTCGGTAACGCCCTCCCGCAGCAGCACTTCCAGCGCGGGCTTGCCCGCCGTGCCGGACGGTTCGCCGTCGTCGTTAAAGCGGATGGTGTTGTTGTCCCGCAGGATGTAGCAGTAGACGTTGTGGGTGGCGTCGGCGTGCTTGGCGCTGATTTCGGCGATGAAGGCTTTGGCCTCCTCCTCGCTTTCCGCGTGGGCAATCTGGCCGATAAACTCGGATTTTTTCTCCACAAAGGACGCTTCATGCCGGCCCCAGACGGTCAAATACTCATTCGCGCGCATACGGTGCTATCCTTCCGTAGAGTTTCGGGCCGCATTTGCCGGAAACGACGATGCCCGCCTCCGTATACGCCTCGCTTTCGACGGTTCCTTCCTCGTAGATGCGGGAAAGAAGCCCCGCCTCGCCGTAGGGCAGGCACACGGAAAAGACAATTTTCCGCTCGTCCAGCTTTTCCTTGAGCCTGCGTTTCAGCCCGTCCAGGTTAGTGCCGTTTGCGGCGGAAATGCAGACCACATCGTCGGATTCCGGCGGCAAACTTTCGTAATCCGACAGGTCGATTTTGTTGAACACGCGCACGCGGGGCGTTTCCTTGTCGCAAAGCTCATCGATAAGCTGTTCGGCCACAATCGCCTGCTGCTCCCGGTCGGGGTGGGAAGCGTCGATAACATGGAGCACCAAATCGGCATACGCCAGCTCTTCCAGCGTGGCGCGGAAGGCGTTGACCAGCTGGTGGGGCAGGTCGCGGATGAAGCCGACCGTGTCGGTCACGAGCACATCCATGCCGTCGTCCAGCGTCATGAGCCGGGTGGTGGGGTCCAGCGTGTCAAACAGGCGGTTCTGGGCGTGGACGCCCGCGCCCGTAAGGGCGTTTAAAAGCGTCGATTTGCCCGCGTTCGTGTAGCCTACCAGCGCCACCGTGGGCACGCCGTTTTTCTCCCGGCGGCGGCGCTGTTCGTGCCGCACTTTGCGCACCCGCTCCAGCTCTTCTTCCAGCTTTTCGATGCGGGCGCGGATATGGCGCCGGTCGGTTTCCAGCTTCGTTTCGCCGGGGCCTCGGGTGCCGATGCCGCCGCCCAGGCGGGAAAGGTTTTTGCCCTGCCCCATCAGGCGCGGCAGCAGGTATTTATATTGGGCCAGCTCCACCTGCAGCTTGCCTTCCGCCGTTTTGGCCCGAAGGGCGAAAATGTCGAGGATGACGCCCGTCCGGTCCAGGATAGGGCGGTTGATGGCCTCCTCTAAATTGCGCATTTGAATCGGTGTAAGCTGGTTGTCGAACACAATCATGTCGGCCTGCAGGTCTTCCGCCAGCGCGGCAATTTCCCGCACTTTCCCCTCGCCGATGAGCGTGGCCGGCTCGGGGGCGTTCCGGTTCTGCAGCACCCGGGCCACCGCCTGGCCCCCCGCCGTTTCCACGAGGGCTTCCAGTTCGTCTAACGTGCTTTCGTCGGAATGCAGGTTGAATTCCCTGCCGCTTGCGGAAAGCCCGACCAGTATGGCTTTTTCCACTCTGTTAATACACATCCCTTCTCCGGGGGTTAAGCACACCGGCAGCCGTTTTTGCATAGGATAAACAGAACGGCAAACCCCGGCGTGACCCCGCTTTGCAAGCGCTCCCGCGCGGGGGCGGCATGTGTTTTGGGTGCCGTTTTCGCGCCAAAAACGGGGTGGCGGGCAGGGGCGCCGTTTATATACCCGCCGGGGGCAACCGCCCTCGGCGGCGCGTACCTACTTTCTCGCCTGTGTCTTAGTGTTCCAAAAAGACGGTGAGCATATCCCAGCCGTGCAGTTTCGGAAGGGTGACCAGCAGGGAATCTCCGCTTCGAGAAGAAAGCAGGCGGATGTCCTGCCGCGTGTTCGACCAGGCTTTGGCCACAAACCCTTCCGGGCGGTAAATCCGCAGCGTAAGAGGCGTTTCCGACGGGCCCAGCCCGTAGTGCAGAACGGAAACGGAGGTCACCCGCCCCCGCTCGTTCCGCCGGGCAAACAGGCCCACCTGCGCCGGCTGCTCGATTTTCGCAGGGAAGGCGCCGGGGCTTACGGCTTCCGCCGCCGCCCAGATCTGCCGGCGCTTGGCGGAGCTGACCACCCGGTCGAACAGCCCGCAGCCGATTACAGCCCATCGCGCGCCGCTCATGGGAACTAGGGCACTGGCAATTCCCACTTCCCCGTCAAAGGGCAGCCCGTCAAACCGGGACAGCACTTCCGATCCCTCGGGAAGGCGGGTCATCACAAGGGGGCCGGAGCCTTCGTGGAACACGGTAACGGTCCAGCCGGCCCCCTTGTCCTCGCCCGCAAGAAACGCTTCCCAGCAGGGTCCCTTAGCACGGGCAAACCGGACGTTTTCCAGCCCCTCGGCTTTGCAATATGCCATAAACCCCTCTGTATCCGTAATCACCGGGCGGAAGGCAAGCGCCTTCCGCTCTTTTTCCGTCATGCCGGAAACATTTTCGGCGGTTAGAATCAGCAGGGGCGCGTTGTCGTCGTAGCACATGGGGAAGCCGTCGTAAAACCCGCCCAAAGCGGCCCTTTTCCAGGTGTGCTCCGCCCAGGGAAGCGAGCCGCCCCCAAAGGAAGAGCGCAGATACCCTTCTTTTGGCAGCGCGGGGGAGACGCCTGCCGGGCGGGTGTTTTCGTTTTCTTCGGCCAGCTTTTCCCAGTAGGGCCTTGCCTGGGCGAACGCTTCCAGAAACCGGGCATGGTAATACAAAGACTCATACTCGGTCATCAGCGTGGCAAAGGAGATGCAGTTAGCCCCGCCGGCAAAGTACAGCGCCGCTTCCAGACAGGTGCCATAGACGGTTTTGCCGTAGGGCACGTCCGGCGTGTTTTCCACCTCGGGGCGGATTTCCGTCACATAGGAGGGAAGCCGGTAGTTGCTGTACCCTACGAGAAACTGCTTTTCGATGAGTTCCGCCGGGCGGTGGTCGGTGTAGACGCCGCCGCCCGGACGGCTTTTGGGCGGTTTGCCCGGAAGGTGCATGGCGTCGAAGATATACTTTCTGTCGTCGCCGTCGTACCCGTTAATCTGGGCGTACTGATAGCCCAGAACGCTTTCGGGGGAAACTTCGTGTATTGCCTCGGTCAACAGTCCGGCAAACGCCGCCAGATTTCGCTTTGTAAACGCCACAAACGCTTTGCGCACGTCCGCGTCCGCATTCATGGCGGCAACAAGAGCTTTCCGCGTGTAGCTTTGCCCCTGTTCGGCGCTAAACCTTGCGACGCAGTCGTCGCAGAAGCAGCCGTAATCGGCGGGGTAGTGGTTATCCGCCCGCAAATCGTCGTCCACCCAGACGCAGTAAGGCTTCGTTTTCGAAGCGTAAGCCTTGACCATCCGGACGCAGTAGTCCTGAAAGGCCTTATCGGCCCAGCAGAAGCAGTAGTTGGCCGTTTCGCCGTTGGCGCCGACCATGCGGCGGACGCTGCGTTCTTCCAACAGCCCTCTGTTGTCCAGGCCGCGCATATACGCGCCGTGGCCGACGGTGTTGCTGATTTGCAAAGAGACGCGAATTCCTTCCCGGCGAAACATCTCCGCCACCGTTTCCCACTGTTCCGCCGCCGCAACGTGCGTTTCCAGCGGCGGAAAGCCGTATTCGGAGCAAAGCCAGACTTCGTCGCAGCAGCCCGGGTACCGGCGCAGCATGTCAAGCAGCGCCTTGGCCTGGGCCGGGTCTTTGTGGTGCGTGCCGAGCCGGATGGCAATCATTGGTGCTCACCCCCGTAAAAAACGGTTTACAGCAGAATTTTTTGTAGCTGCTCCAGATGGGTTTTCGTGTCGATATTGATAAGCCGGTGGGCGTCGGTGCCGAATATAAAGGTCGTACCCGCTTCCCGGCCCAGATTCCAAAGTCTCCGGAAGAAGTCCGGGTCGCCCAAAACGGCGCCCACGTTGATTTCCAGCGCCGTTTCCGTTTCCTTGCCCAGTTCGCAGATCTCGCCCAGCTCGTTGTCCGTCATGGCGCGGGTCATTTCTCCTTTGTCCTCCAGGTGTTTGACAAACCGGCCGTAGAGCGGATGGGCGATGCAGTCGTACCGGCGGCTCTTCATGGCGGATTTTACCAGTTCCATGGCGAACACGGCGTAGCCTCTGGGGCTGGTATCCTCGGGCTTATCCCAGTAGTCCAGATGGAAGTGGTTGCAGGAAACCAGGGCATAGTCCAGCGCCTTGGCCGTTTCCTCTTTCTCGACGAATTTGTCTACGCCGTAGCAGGAAAGCTCCGATGAAAACAGGACTTTCAGCTTGGTGTCCAGCGCGGCGTACTGCTTTTTCAGCTCGGCAATCTGGGCCAGATACGTTTCGTCCCAGTTGAAGGTGTTATAGTGGTCGGTCAGGGCGATCATTTCCAACCCCGCCTCTTCAGCCGTCCGCACGATGTTTTCCACCGTCATCTCCGGCTTGGCGCAGGAGGAAAAGGTTGTATGCACATGGAGGTTATATCTTGCAAGTTCCGTAAGATCGTAAACAGGTTCCTTGTAGATTTTCATGGGTTCCTCCTTGTTATGTATGACCTTTGTCTTTATCTAAAAAGCCTTAGGCCAGAATTTTCTTAATCAGGGGCAGATACTGCCGGGTGTCGATGTCGTCTAAGCCGTGGGCGTCGGTGCCGTAGTGGAAGGTGACCCCAACTTCCCGCCCCAGATTCCAAAGGCGGCGGAAAAACTCGGGGTCGAACCGCACGGCGCCGGTGTTCAGTTCCAGCGACGTGCCCGAAAACACCGCCAGCTCGCAGATTTCGCCCAGCTCGTTGTCGGTCATGGCTTTGGTCACTTCCGTCCGGTCCGGCAGGTGCCGGCAGAAGCGGCCGATCAAGGGATGGGCGATACAGTCGTACCGGCGGCTTTCCAGGGCCGATTTCACGATGTTCATCGTGTGCACGGCGCAGCCGCGGGGGCTGGGATCCTCCGGCTTATGCCACCAGGGCCGGTCGTAGTGGTTGCAGGAGACCAGGCGGTAATCCAGGCTCTGGTTTGTTTCGTCCTTTTCGAGAAACTTCCCCACGCCGTAGCAGGAAAGCTCAAAGCCGTACAGGACTTTCACGCGGGTGTTTGTTTCCGCCACGGCTTTTTTCAGCGCGTCAATTTGGGCAAGGTATTCCTTGTCCCGGTCAAAATGGTCGTAGTGGTCGGTCAGCGCGATTTGGACCAGACCAAGCTTTTCCGCCGTCTGCACGATAGCTTGCGCCTTCATTTCCGGATTGGCGCAGGCGGAAAAGGCCGTGTGGATGTGCAAGTTGTACCTGGCCAGTTCGTCCAGGTCGTATACGGGTTCGGAAAAGATTTTCAT
>JAKPBM010000248.1 GCA_029778935.1 Bacillota bacterium
GTTCCGCTCTTCCTCAAAGCGGAGGATATCGTCGGCTGTCGTCAAGTTGTCTTTTTTCCAGCCCTTTAGAATCCGGCTCATGTAGGGAAGGTTTACTTCGCCCAGACGCTTTACGGAGATGTCTTTGGCCAAAGCCACGGCCTTTTCGTCAAAGCCCATTTCGGCAAAAGAGCGAAGATGCCGCTTTTCGCCGCCGGACAAGGCGGGCAGGCCCAGCACGGTTTCCATTTTTTCAATGGCTTTGGACAACATATGCTCTGTGCGGATAAAGGCGTCGGCCTTTTCCGGCGTGTCGATGCCGTTTTCCAGCCAGCGCAGAGCCTCCCGCTTGATGGTCAGCAGGGTGGGGCGGCGCTTGCCGTCGGTCTGCACGTCCGCCCGCTGGGCGGCAAAGTTTAAAAGCAAAAACATGCACTCGGCTGAAAGGCCGAAATAGCTGTACATGGTCATCAGCAATGTCAGGTCGCTACCCGAAAGGGGGCGGCCCAGCACCCGTTCGGCCTCTTTGGCGATTTGGGAGAAGGATTCGTCCCGCTCTTTTAAGGATACGGCCTCTTCCGTCGTGTAGGTAGGTTCCTCCAGGCGGGGGGCCGGGGGCTTCTCCTCCTCAGGGATGTAGCTTGCCAGCCCGGCGGCAATCAGCGCCGATTCGGCGGCGGCCAGCTCTTCCTCGGAGATGCCGAGCTGCTCTTTGGTGGGGCTGTCGCCCAAAGCCAGCGCCAGATACAAACGCGCCGCCGCCCCGGGCAGGGTTACCAGGCGGCGAACGGTCGCTTTGGGCAGCGTAATATGGTTTTGGTCAGAAGATTGCAGGCGGATAGCCATAGTTACTGATCCTCCGGCAGCAGGGAAAGGGCGCATCGAAGCCCGTCCACCGCCGCGCTCATAATTCCGCCGGCATAGCCCGCCCCCTCGCCGCAGGGGATTAACCCTTCGGCGTCCGGCGAAAACAGCGCTTCGTTTCTGACAACCCGGATGGGCGATGACGTGCGCGTTTCCGGAGCGGTGAGAACGGCGCCGGCATAGTCAAAACCTTTCAGCCGCTTGGCAAAATTCGGAATTGCTTCCTGAAGCGTTCCCGCCGTGCCGGGCGGTAAGATTTCGTCCAGCTTTGTGTAGAAAACGCCCAGAGGGTAGGTGGGGAAGACGTTTTTCGGCCCGGCGGAAGCGCGCTTTGCCAGAAAGTCGCCCACAAGCTGGGCCGGAGCGGTGTAGTTGCCGCCCGCTATGACAAAGGCTATTTCCTCAACGGCTCGGGCCAGCTCCATGCCGCCCAGTGGCCCTGCGGGGAACACTCCGGCGTCCACGGGCACAATCAGCGCCGAGTTGGCGTTCACGCCGCTTCGGGCGTGGTCGCTCATGCCGTTGACCACCACGCCGCCTTTTTCGCTGGCGGCGGCGACGACGGTTCCGCCGGGGCACATACAGAAGGAGTAGCAGGAGCCTTTCTTGCCCTGATAGGTAAGCGAATACTCCGCCGGGCCCAGCAGCGGATGGCCGGCATATTCGCCGTAGACGGCCTTGTCGATGTCCGCCTGCCGGTGCTCGATGCGGACACCCATGGCGTAGCTCTTGGGCAGGACGGTTACCCCGGCCCGTACGAGCATGGCCGCCGTATCCCGGGCGCTGTGGCCCATGGCGAGGATCAACCGGTCGCAGGGGATGCGGTCGCCGTTGGCGCGGATTCCCGTCAGCTTTCCATTTTGAACGTATATTTCTTCCAATTGGGTATAAAACAGTACCGTACCGCCCAGGCGTTCAATTTCCTTGCGGATGGAGAGCACCACGGGCTTCAGCCGGTCGGTGCCGATATGGGGCTTGGCGGAGCGAAGCACTTCCGCCGGCGCGCCGTGGGCCACCAGCTCGTCCAGCACGGCTTCGCACAAGGGGTCGTTGATGCGGGTGGTCAGCTTGCCGTCGGAATAGGCGCCCGCGCCCCCTTCACCAAACTGGATGTTGCAGTTTTCGTTTAGGTCGCGGGTGGCAAGAAAGGAACCTACGCAGCCGTCCCGCTCTTCCAGCGGGCCGCCCCGCTCCAATACCAGCGGCCGCTGCCCCGCCCTTGCCAACAGCAGCGCGGCAAACAGCCCCGCCGGGCCAAGGCCCACCACCACCGGCCGCAAGGGCCTGGGGTCGAGCCGGCGCCCTTGCAAAAGGGAAGCCAGGGTGTATGTCTTATGAGGCCGCACGTGGGGGTTTTGCAGCTTTTCAATCAGCGCGTCTTCGTTTTCCACGCCGTTTACGCGCACGGACCAGACGAACCGGGGCGGCTTGCGCCGGGTGTCGACAGCCCGGCGGTAGATTTCCGCCGAAACACCTTCCGACGGGAGAACACCCAGCACGGAAAACGCCTCGCTGATGGCTTCCTCCTCGCAGGCGGTGAAGGGAAGGGAAATATTGGTCACGAGAATGCTCAAAAAGGATTCCCCCGAATGCCGCAGTTTACGGCTTGATAATTTTCACGTCAACCGTATATTCGCCCAAAATGTCCACATTTAACCGGCTCTTAAGGGAAACGACGGCGGGGACGGTGACGACGGTGCCCGCTTTGCGGGCGCCGATGTCGCT
>JAKPBM010000251.1 GCA_029778935.1 Bacillota bacterium
CGTGTCACGGCCAGCAAAACGGTGCTAAACGGCGGCGATTCGGCGGACGCGTCGGTCATCCGCGTGGAGCTGGTAGACGAACAGGGCCGGACCTGTTTTGTAAACGGCCCGGAAGTGTCCGTGGAAGTGTCCGGCCTTGTGTTTTTGGGCATGGACAACGGCGACATGGCGGCACGGCATTCGTACCTGTCCCGGAAGCTGCCTTTATATAACGGACGTGCCGTGCTCTACGTCCGCGGCGGGAAGCAGGGCAGGGGGGAAGTGGCCGTTTCCTGCGAAGGATTCACAGAAAGCGTCTGTATCGACGTGCAATAATCGACGTATGATAGGGAAAAGGCAGCGGAACACCGCTGCCTTTTTCCATTTTGTGGCGAGGATTTGCGTGGCCTGGAGAAAACGCGGCGGAAGGGAAAATTTGCAAAACGCCGGACTGGCGGATTGCGCTTGTAATCCGCCCGGACAGGGGCAGAGTACCGGACAGGAGGATGCCGTGTTGTGGCTTTTCTATGCGCTGAACTTTTTGAGGCGCGCAAATGGCCGCTTGCGGCGCCGCCAAAGATACTGATGCCGGAAGGAAAGCAGCGCCGACAGCAATATAAATGTTCGCAAAAGCTGTGACAGTATCTTTCTAATTGCCGCCGCGCCAGCCGCCCGCGAATTTTCTTGTTCGTTCTTTTGCGCCGTGATATAATGGGACCAGTATCATGTGGAGGGAGAAACATGGAACACGTTTTGCTGTATCACCGCCCCGCCGACCGCTGGGACGAGGGGCTTCCCATCGGAAACGGGCGTCTGGCGGGGATGCTTTGGGGCGAGGCGGGCAAAGAGCGCCTGTCCTTAAACCATGAATGGCTCTATACCGGCCAGTTCCGCCAGCGGGACTTTGTGCCGCCGCCCAAAGGCGCTTTGGAAACCGTACGCAAACTCATCGACGAGGGCGACTTCGAAGCGGCCACGAAGCTTGCCAACCAGGCCTTCGCGCCCACAGGCGGCATCTCCGGCCTGCCTCACCGGGTCGACCCGTACCAGCCGGCGGGGGATCTGGTGCTGGAAGAGCTGGGCAAACCCAGCCCCAAAGACTACGCCCGCCGTCTGTCTCTTACGGACGCAAAGGCGGAGGTTACGTACCGGCTGGGCGATACGGAAGTCAAACGTCAGTATTTTGTCAGCCACGGCGATCCTTTCGGCGTAGTCGTCCTCTCGGCGGAAAACGGCGAGCTGCACACGAAAGTGTACCTGGAACGGGAAAAGGACGACCGCTGCATTTACTTTTACGCCGCGGACGGGGAGGATAAGACCCTCTCCCTCTACGGCGAATTCCACGCCGGGGGCAAATTCTATGTAAACGTCCGCGTGTACACCGACGGCAAGGTGACGCGGGACGGCAACGCCCTGTTGATAACCGGCACCAGCCGGGCGGTCATACTTTGGAATATCGGCACGGCGTCTACGGGCAAAAACCCGCGGGAAGAAGCCGCCCTGCCGGAAACGGCGGACGCGGCAAACCTGCTGGAACGCCAC
>JAKPBM010000258.1 GCA_029778935.1 Bacillota bacterium
GGGAGTACCTTTTGCAAAAAGAGGCGGCCAAGCTGGCGGATACGGCGCCTTCGGCGGGGCCGTCGTCCGATTCAAAGACGAAATCCGCTTCCGGCGGGAACGATGCCAAGCCGTCCGGCAAGGTTTCGTCTCTTTCCGCCATTCAGAAGGCCGAGCTGGAGCGGGACGCCAACTCCCTGGCCAATACATACTTTAAAAACGGGGACCGGTTCCAGGAGTTTTTGACGTACCTTGGCTCCCTGTCGGTGCGGAAGATGTACGAGGGCAAGTACGGCGCGGCGGGGTATGACTACCTGATTGAGAAGGCGATCGCCGCGTATGAGGAGAAGAAAACGGGGAAAAAAGGCGACGAAATCTCCCTTTCCGCCGCCCAGGTGCAGGCGCTGGCCAATTCGCTTTTAGAGCAGCTGGCGTCGGGCACGCTGACGGCCGAGCGGCTGCGGGAGTATCTGAACACGGTCGGGTTTGACAAGAATACGAAAGCCCTGCTGGAGCTGTATTTAAGCGGCGTGCGGGGATGAAAGCAGGCTCCCCCGTCCGTTGCGTTTTTGCGCAACGGACGGGGGAGGTTTCTTTGTAAATCGGGGTGAATCGGGGGCTTGACTTTGCGTGGACATTCTGGTATAATTCAAATGTTGCGGCATAAGTTTGGTCAAAATAAATATGGGGGCATAGCTCAGATGGGAGAGCGCACGGTTCGCATCCGTGAGGTCGAGGGTTCGAATCCCTTTGTCTCCACCAGACAGTGACCGAGGCATTGAAACGATGCCTCGGTCATTTTATTTCATCGTATCGGGAAAGCCTGCCATACAAGGTTTTGGAATCTATGTATGGCAGGCACTTCGTTATAGGGTTATATGGCTTTCCGGCTATTTCGGCTCAAAACGAAAATGGCATCATCAAGGATTTAGGTTGTACTTTTGCTTTAGGTGCCGCGTACAACGCGTGTTTTTGATTTTCTTCATTTACTGCTACTGCGTTTCTTCCCGAGTGTTTTTCCTCGTAGGCGGCTTTATCCGCCCGGTCGATGATTGCTTCGTAGTCGGAAACCTGTTCATCGCCGCAGTAGTCCATACCGATGCTGAATCGCAGGATTTGAAGCACGGTTTTCGGATATTATCGCGGGCGGGCTTGGACGGCAGAACTTCGGACGGCGGCAGGCCATAGCAAAACTGGCGCGGGGGATAGCCCGCGCCTGTTTTTGCTTATAGTACATGTCCACATCCCGTGGGGCTTAATGGATTTGGCACCTTACCGGCAACCGCTACACCCGTATCGCCTTGCCGGCATTTTGCAGCACGTCGCGGTGGAGCGTGCCGCCTTCCAGAACCAGCTTGCCGTTGATAAACACCCGGTCGATGCCGAAAGCGCGGTTTTGGCCGGGGGCGGTTTCTAAAAGCTCCTTTTCGTCAAAGACCGTCAGGTCGGCATAGAAGCCTTCCTTGACGTACCCTCTGTTGCTTAGCATATAGCGGTCGGCGGTGGCGCCGGTCATCTTGCGGATGGTTTTGGGCAGAGTGTCGCCGAAGCCTTTCAGCGAATCCTGCAGGAACTTCGGGAAACAGTCGTACAATGCCGGGTTCTGCACGCCGTATTCCTCCACCCAGGCGTCGGTCATGTACAGGCAGAGGTCGTTTTTCTCAAAGTCCTGGATGATTTCCCTTGTTGTGTACGGACCCATGTTGACGCGGCCTGTAAAGTTAGACTCCCGGCAAAGCTGCAGGTACATGTCCAGCGGGCGTTTGCCGTGCTCTTTGGCCAGCTGGGCCACGGTCTTTCCTTCGTATTTTTCATACCCCGGTCCGATGTAGGCGATTTCGATGTCGTTCCAGCCGAAACCGAGCAACTTTGTGGTGGCGTTGGCGAGGATGGAGAGCTTCAGCCGGTTGAAAAGCTTGCTGCGCTCCTTTTCGGACATGCCCTGGTACCAGGCTGGCAGCACGACGGTGATGACGGAGACGCCCTTCAGCTCGTTGTAGATGTCAAACTGGACGCGGATGCCTTCGGCGCGCATTTGATTGACGATTCTGAGAAACTCGGGCTGGTCTTTCAAGGTGGCGCGGCCGACGAAAATGGCGTGGGAGTACTGCAGCTTCAGGTTTGTGCCTTTGGCGATTTCATACAGCTCGTCCAAAGCCCGCAGCAGGTGGGAGCGGCCGAACAGCCCCGGATAGGCCAGGGAGATTTTCGACTCGGCCCGGGGGTGGACGACCAGAACCTTGTCATATTTCACGCAGAGGTCGGCGACTTTTTTCAGCTCCGGCAGGGGGGCGTACAGGCCCGGCTCGTACATCAGCCCCAGGGAGATGCCCGCCGCGCCCTTTTGAAGGCTTTCTTCCAACAGGGAGAGCATCCGCTTTTCTTCCTCCTCCGTTAAGGGGCGGTTGGCGTTTCCGGCAACGGAGGCCCGCGCCGTGCCGTGGCCGGCCAGCATGGCCATATTGCCCGGGCAGGAAGCGTCTATGGCGGTAAACAGGCCGGATACGTCCGGGTAGACGCCGGCGGCGTCGCTTTTGTAGGCAAACAGACCGCCGCCGATTTTGTCAAGGTGGGGCGTGTCTTTCTTAAACCCGGCGGCGGAGGTGCCGCAGTTGCCCGTGACAAAGGTGGGGATGCCCTGGCGGATGAAGGGTTCGAAGTAGGGCAGGGGGTCATTTTTTACGGCGAACCAGTCGTTATGGGAGTGGCCGTCGATAAAGCCCGGGGCGACGGATTTGCCGGAGATG
>JAKPBM010000270.1 GCA_029778935.1 Bacillota bacterium
CATCTCCCGGAACTCTGCGTCGGGCACGGCGTCCAGCACCTGCAGGTGATACTCCCACTGGTCCTGGTATATGAGCGGGCAGGTCAAATGGGCAAGTCCCACCTTGTGAAAGGGCAAATCCATTTGCAGCAGCGCTTTCAGCCGCGCCGCAAACCAATAAGCCCGGTCGGAAACAGTCACGATGTCCGGCGGCACGGTGAACGCGCCCATGTGCAGGTGCGTCGTCGGGATGATGACAAAGTCGAAGTCGTCAAACCGGCTGCGGGAAATGCCGATTTGCAGTTTTGCGTCCATCTCCGTTTCGCAGCCAAAGTAAAACTCCACTTCCGGGTCTTTCGGAAGCGGCAGCGCCTTTGTCACATGGGCAAAATTCTGACTGGCGTACCAGCCGGACGCACCGGGCACCTGCTCGTCCCAGAAATGGTCGGTCAGGCACAGCCTCTTGATGCCGTTGGCCTTGGCGTACGCCACCATGGCGTCTGTGGTCTGTTCCGGATCGTTGGAGCAGCTGGAAAGATAGGAATGGAGATGGTAGTCGTGGTCGGAAATATACGCCATTGCAAAGCCCCCTGCCTTTTCGATACGTTACTTGTCGTTTGTCTGCCGGCCGTCGCCGAACACGGGGATAACTTCCCCCAGATAGGTAGGTTTCGGCCGGAAAATCGCGTAGAAAAAGTCTTTCGTCCTGGCGGCTACTTCCCGTATTTCTCTCTGAAGCTGATTTGCGTACGGCCTGGGGTCGGACGCCACGCCGTAGGCGTCCAGCCCCAGCCGCCGGGCCACATACACGGCGCGGTAGAGGTGGTATTTCTGGGTGACGATGATGACCGTCCGCGCCTGAAACACCGCTTTCGCCCGGTAGGCGGATTCGTAGGTGGAAAACCCCGCGTGGTCCATGAACACATCCTCGTCGGGCACGCCGGCGGCCAGTGCGTAGGCCTTCATGGCGTTGACCTCGTCGTAGTCCTCCCGGCCGTGATCGCCGCTCATAAGGAGTTTCGGCGCCGCGCCCAGCCGGTACAGGGCGATGCCCTGCTCCACCCGGTCCTGCAGCATGGGCGAAAGCCAGTTGCCCGAAGCGTACGCCCCCAGCACCAGCATGCAGTCGGCGTTCCGTTCGGCCGCTTCCTCCTCGGACAGAATGAACCGCTTGGCCGAGAAAATCACAATGCCGTTAACCACCGCCGGCACGGCCGCAAGAATCAGCAGTAGTATCAGAACGATTCGGAATACTTTCCGTTTTTTCGGCAGGATTTCTCCCTCCTTTGCCTGTTGCTACGGGTAGTATGCGAAAAAACCGCTGTAAAAAACCGGAGCGAAAGATGCTTTCGCCCCGGTTTTTGTAGTTTTGGTTACTGCTGGTTCTCTACGCTTTGGGCGTAGTAGTCGACCAGCCGTTTGAGCGCGGAGTACTTCTCCTTCGCCCGCTCGGCCGCCACGTTGAACAGCTCTTCCGCATGTTCGGGGAAGGTTACCTGCAGCGCGGTGTAGCGGGTCTCGTTCTTGATGAAGTCGGTGTAGCTGCCGACCGGCTCCTTGCTGTCCAGGGAGAAGGGGTTCTTGCCTTCCGCCTTCTTGGACGGGTCGAAGCGGAACAGGTGCCAGTAGCCCGCGGCCACAGCGGCCTTGATGGTGGCGTGGGAGTTGCCCATGCCGCCCTTGATGCCGTGCATTTCGCAGGGGGCGTAGCCGATGATGAGGGACGGGCCCTTGTAGTTCTCGGCTTCGACCATGGCCCGGATGGTCTGGTTCGGGTCCGCACCAACGCCGACCTGGGCGACATATACATAACCGTAGGACATGGCGATGCTCGCCAGGTCTTTCTTGGCCAGCGCCTTGCCGGCGGCGGCAAACTGCGCCACCTGGCCGATCTGGGAAGCCTTGGAGGCCTGGCCGCCGGTGTTGGAGTACACTTCGGTGTCAAACACGAACACATTGATGTCCTCGCCGGAAGCAAGCACGTGGTCCAGACCGCCGAAGCCGATGTCGTAGGCCCAGCCGTCGCCGCCGAAGATCCAGATGGACTTCTTGGTTAGCATGTCGGCCTCGTCGATGATGAACTTCAGGTCCTCACGGCCGGATTCCTTGGCGATCTCCAGCAGCTTGTCGCCGTAGTAGCGGGACTTGCCGGCGTCGTCCATGTTCTCCAGCCACTCTTTAGCCGTCTCCTTCAGTTCGCCGTCGGGCTCATTGGCGATGAGCGCGGCGACCTTTTCGGCCAGTCTGGCGCGGCGGGCCTTGACGGCCATGGCCATGCCGAGGCCGTACTCGGCGTTGTCCTCAAACAGGGAGTTGGCCCAGGCGGGACCGAAGCCGCGGCTGTTGGTGGTGTACGGGATGGACGGAGCGGAAGCGCCCCAGATGGAGGAGCAGCCCGTAGCGTTGGCGATATACATTCTGTCGCCGAAGAGCTGGGTCAGAATGCGGGCATAGTCGGACTCGACGCAGCCGGCGCAGGCGCCCGAGAACTCCAGCAAGGGTTTCTTGAACTGGGAACCCTTGAGCGTCGTGGCCGCAAAGGGCAGATCGTTCTTCTCGGAGACGTTGGCGACGGCGTAGTCGAAGTAGGTCTGCTCGTGGCGCTGGGTGTCGATGGGCTTCATAACGAGAGCCTTGGTCTTGGCCGGGCAGATGTTGGCGCAGAGGCCGCAGCCCATGCAGTCCAGCGGGGAAACGACCATGGCGAACTTGTACTTGTCGCAGCCCTTGCCGACCATCTTCAGCATCTTCATGCCTTCCGGCGCGTTGGCCACTTCGTTTTCGTCCATGGCGAAGGCGCGGATGGAAGCATGCGGGCACACAAAGGCGCACTGGTTGCACTGGATGCAGTTTTCAGGCAGCCATTCGGGCACATCCACGGCCACGCCGCGCTTCTCGAAAGCGGAGAGACCCAGCGGGAAGGTGCCGTCTTCCACGCCCTTGAAGGCGGAAACGGGCACGCGGTCGCCCTTCTGGGCGTTGGCGGGTTTCAGAATGTTTTCGACAAAGTGGCTGAGCATGGAGTTGCAGGAGGTGCAGCCGCCGCAGGACGGAGCCTCGGTGCAGTACTTGGCGCCTTCGCAGCCGGCGGTGTTCTCGTCCAGCTCGGCCCAGGAAGCGGGCACGTCGACCTTCACGATGGCGTTGGCGCCGGCGTCGATAGCGTCGTAGTTCATCTGAACAACCTTCTCGCCTTTGCGGGCAAAGGACTTGTAAGCGGCCTGCTTCATGTACTTGATGGCGTCTTCCATGGGGATGATGTTGGCCAGCTTGAAGAAAGCAGACTGCAGGATGGTATTCGTGCGCTTGCCAAGGCCGATTTCGCGGGCCAGGGAGATGGCGTCCACGATGTAGAAGTTAATCTTGTTCTTGGCGATGATGGCCTTCACGTTGTTGGGCAGGTGCTCATCCAGCTCTTCGGGCTTCCACTGGCAGTTCAGCAGGAAGGTGCCGCCGGGCTTGATGTCCTGCACCATATCGTAGCCGACGTAGAGGTAGGACGGGTTGTGGCAGGCCACAAAGTCGGCTTTGCTGATGAGGTAAGAGGAGCGGATGGGCTTCTTGCCGAAGCGCAGGTGGGAAATGGTCACGCCGCCCGTCTTCTTGGAGTCGTAGGCGAAGTACGCCTGGGTGTAGAGGTCGGTGTTGTCGCCGATGATCTTGATGGAGTTCTTGTTGGCGCCGACCGTACCGTCGCCGCCCAGACCCCAGAACTTGCAGCAGATGGTGCCTTCGGGGGTGGTGTCAGCCACGTCTTCCAGCGGCAGGGACAGATTGGTCACGTCGTCCTC
>JAKPBM010000344.1 GCA_029778935.1 Bacillota bacterium
CGGCGGCAACACCCGCGTGCGGGCTTCCCACATCGTCACCCAAGCCGGCGAAATGGACGACGCCGGCGGTCTGGACATCGAAGTAGACGGGCCAGGATACGGCGGTACGCTGTTTGTGGACGTGGAAATCCACCAGTTCCACGCGGAAAGCGGCGACTTTGACGTGCTTATGCCAGACGGCGGCATCGCCCGCTTTTACGACTGCACCGTCGGCTACCCCGCTATGGACATCGGCGGCGACCAGGTGGGCGAGCTGTCGTTTCACCGCTGCCGGTTTGCCGTCGGCCTCAACCACCGCCCCGGCGTTTCCCCCACGGCCATGCAGTTTTATGTGCCCAACGAAGTGACGTTTAACGACTGTGAATTTGTCGCCACCGTTTCCTTCGCCCCCGTCAACCCGCCTTCCAGCCTGGGGAAACTGGTTGTCTCGCCCGTCAGCAAAATCCAATGGCTGGGGGTAGCGGCCAAAAACCCGGAAAGCCGCATGGTGTTTAACCGCTGCCGGTTTTCGGTGGACGACAGCGTGACCGCCTATCCCGACCATTTTCAGGCGGTGGCGTTTGTCATTGAAAAAGGCTCCGGCAGTTCTTGTCAGCTGATTTTAAACGACTGCGAAATTTCCAAAGACTACGATATGGGATTTATCGTAAAGTCCCCGGTTTATCTGGAGCTGAACCGCCTGGCCAACAACGCCAAAGAGGGAAATTCCATTCACGAGGGCAGCACGGTTGTCGTAAATCCTTAGCGCCCCCCATGTAGGCTTTTGTACCATCTGGGTAAGCTATACTCATCCCGGCAAATTGCTCTTATTCGCCCCCCAGATGCCGTGTTTCATAAAAGTTACATCGTCTCACTTTGATGGATAAGCAAACCCGCCCAGAATGGCCGGGTTTGCGGCTTAAAGCATGTTTTTAAAGGCATTTTCGGAAGGGTTTCCGGTAGATATAAATCCTCCGCGGCGACAATCCAAACCTACAAGAATGGGGCAGGGGCTGGAAATCCCGGTTTACCCGCCCTTACCTAGGGTAACAAACCGCCCCGCCGGCAATGGCAGTGCTGTTCCCCCCCCTAGATAACGGCGGTTCCCCTGCCCTCTCACATCCCGCACATATACGGCAAAACCTTTAAACGAGCGGGTTCGGGGCATTAAGGCATGTTTACTGCCCAGTTTGCTTACAAGGGCGGTTTCTTGCAGAACTTCCGTCCTCTACGGAGAGAAAAACTACCTGAATGGGGCAGGTTCAGGGGCCGGAAATTCCGGTATTCCTGCCCCCATCCCGCAGGCGGCAAACCGCCCCGCCTGTGACGGGAGCAAAGGTTCTCGCCCCAAAATGAGGGCTACTCCCCCGTGCCACAAACAGCAGCCCGCTCTATCTGTGACAAAAATCAAACCCAATCCAATGCCTATGCAAATAACCCGCCCATTCCGGGCAGTTTTTCGAACAGTTACGTTTTCTGCCGGCCATTTGCCCTCTGCAGCCTATTGTGACGGTGTACACTCCCTGCTGCCAGTGTCAAGCTTACACGGTACACTTTCTCTTGCCGACTGCATCGCGGAAACGGGCTGTTCTTTGCGAAAATGCGTGAACCTGTTGGCAAATACAGCAAAAACCCGCCCAAAGGGGCGGGTTTTTACATTGCTTCCGAGATTTTAGCCGATGAACATCTGAGTCCAGTAGTTGCCGTCCGCCACGTAGCCGACGCCGATGGTCGTAAACGACGCATTCAGGATGTTGGCGCGGTGGCCGGGGGAGTTCATCCAGCCTTCCACAACGGCTTCCGGCGTCCGGTAGCCTTTGGCGATGTTTTCGCCGGCGGTGCGGTAGGAAATACCGAAGGCCTTCATCATGTCAAAGGGAGAACCGTATGTGGGGCTCTGATGGGCAAAGTAGTTGTTCTTCCGCATGTCTTCCGATTTGGCGCGGGCCACATCGGAGAGCTTGCTGGAAAGAGTCAGCGGCCGCAGACCGTTTGCCGCCCGTTCCTTGTTGACCAGCGCTACGACCTGCTCTTCATAGGAAAGATTGGTCGGAGGCGTGGTGGTGTTGCCGGGCTGCTTAGTGGTCTCTTTCGGTGCGGTTGTAGTCGTCGACGGGGCCTTTGTCGACGGCGCCTTGGTGGCGGGTTGGGTCGTCGACGGCGCCTTCGTGGTCGGCGCTGCGGTCGACGGTGCAGACGGTGTGGTTACCGGTGCCGACGGGGTGGCACCCTTGTTGCCGCTCTGAATTCTATCCAGCAGATTCTTCAACAGGTTGGTGGAGGGGCAGTACCCCTGGGATTTGGCCTGGCTCTGAATCTGCTCCAGAATCGACTGAACCGAGTCGCAGGAGTTGGTGACAACGATCTTGCCGTTGTTGTATGCAATCGGCTGTGTTGCCGTCGCCTTGGGGACGGAAGTCGCGGCGTTGGTGTTGCCGGTCTTCGCCGTTGCGGGTGCGGACGGATTGGTTTTGGTCGTGTTGGCGTTGGGATTGCTGATCACCTGGTTCCAGTCGCCAAACAGACTATTGATAAAGCCGCTTTTCATGCTCAACGGCTGGCAGGCGGGAGAGACAGCAAATATCTGAGCGCCGCCAAACAGCGCAAGCGTCAAAGCAATTGCAATCAGACGTTTTTTCATTTTCTCAAACCTCCATGTCTGTATTGTAACTGTTTTGTTACCAAGTTTCAAGCGGTAAATTGTTCTATATGGGAAAAGATTATTTCAATATAATTCATTTTCGCAGCCTTCTGCGTTTACCAGGGTTTTTGCTTCCCGTTACCGCTTTCGTAACTGTTACGTTCTTATTGTAACCGTTTTGTTACCATTTTGCAAGAGGTAAATTCTGGTGGTTCCGCAAGCGCGTCCGGCCGTTACCCTCGGTCGGCTCTTGCCGTCCAATATACCCCCGCCCGGGCGGTTGCCAACAGTTTCGCATGTCCCGCGCAACTTCCTGACCAGGGCCGGCGCGGAAGGCAGCTAGTTTTTCATTCAAAGCCTGGCACCGTTTAAGCATATCTCCATTCGTTTCCGCCCGCCTGCGGATAACGTACGCAACTGTCCACCCTGGTGCATCCTGTTGCTTTTTGGCGAATACCATCTTGCCTTTTTAACGCACACACCAAGGCCTTCATCGCGCAGGCCGGTCGCCATATAACGCTGCAGCCTCAAACCGGCAACCTTCTAATAAGCGTAAACTGCACAACGTAGGACGCCCGCTTTCCGTTTAGCGCATGCAACATACCGCAGACGCGCGACGCCTGCCTTCCGGCGGCGCACACCCCCGCCCTTTTCCGCGAAAACGGCGTCTCCGCTTTTGCCAGATTTCGCCGTTCTTCCCCTCATTTTCTGCCTCATATTGCTTAAAAACTGGACCGCCGCGCCCCTTTCCCGCAATTGCAAAAAGCTGCCTTTCCTGCAAAAGTTAGCATTCTCTAACTTTTTCGCAAATAAGCGCAAAACAGCACATTTGTTGCGCACGCAAAAGTTTTTTCGGCGAAATCTACAAGATACGCAACCAAAGGGCCAAAATAAATAGCATATTCGGGGAAATTTACATATAAAACAGATGACGGTATTCTTGCAATTTCGGGAATTTATGATATAATAATTGACAGAAAAGCTGGGCCCTCCGAAAGGTTTTGCACAAAGCAAGGGTTCGGAGGGCTTTGTCACGCCGGCCGAGCCGGTTTCGACCGGTTCGGCCTTTCGTTGTGGATTGTTGCAAAAGAAGCAAACCAAGTAGTGTTGCGGCAGTTTGACGGAGACTTCTGTCCGCCGCTTCTTATATGAAAGGGAGGAAGACAATGAGCAGTCAAACCACCGCCGCTGTATTCACCGGAACGGCGGAGCAGAAAGAGGCACTCATGGCCTTGATCGACGAACACCGGGGACAGCCCGGCGCATTGATGCCTGTTCTCCAGAAGGCCCAGGATATCTACGGCTATTTGCCTATCGAGGTGCAAAACGCTATCGCCGAAGGTCTTGGCATTTCTCTGGCAGAAGTGTACGGCGTCGTTACTTTTTATGCCCAGTTCTCGCTGAATCCCAAGGGCAAATACGTAATCGGTGTTTGCATGGGAACCGCCTGCTACGTCAAGAACGCGCAGGCCGTTTTGGACCGCTGCAAGAAAGAACTCAACATCGAAGTCGGCGAATGTACACCCGACGGTCTCTTCTCCATCCAGGACACGCGCTGCCTCGGCTGCTGCGGTCTGGCCCCCGTTATGATGATCAACGACGACGTGTACGGCCGGCTTGTGCCCGATGATATTCCCGGCATCCTGGCCAAGTATCAGCAGCAGTAAGCCAACATGCACGAGCTGAGCCTGTCGCTTTTGGATTTGGGCGAAAACTCCTTTTACGCCGAAGCGACCACCGTATGGATTACCGTGGCGGAAGATGTACGCCGCAACCGGCTTACGATTACGCTGCGGGACGACGGAAAAGGCATGCCCCCCTACGTTCTGGCAAACGCCTTTAGCGAAGGGTTTACCACCAGGCCCAACGAAAGCTGCGGCATGGGACTCTATCTGTTTTCCCAGACCGTTCAAAGCTGCGGCGGCAGAGTGATCCTCTCCTGCGGCACGAGCGGTACCACGCTGCAGGCAATTTTGCCGCTTTATGCGCCATTGCCGCCCATCGGCAACTTGGAAAGCTCCCTGGCCCTTCTTTCCGAGCGGGGACTACACGTTTGCTACCGCCACATCTGCGGCGAAAACAGCCTTTCCCTGACGCTTCAGAAGCACAGGGAACGCCTGGCGGACGCTTTAAAGCAAACGGAAGGCCTGAATAAAAAAATCGCGGCGCTCGGCTCCGCCCTTTTCACGACAGATGTTCGGAATACGCATGGAAGCACAAGGAAGGAATGAATGGAATGATCACCAACATCGAGAGTCTGAAAAAGATCCGCGACCAGTTTAAGCCGGTAGTGGATTTCCGCAAAGAGAACAGCCCCGATGCGACCAAAGTGCTGGTGTGCATGGGTACCAGCGGTATTGCCGCTGGCGCGCGGGAAATTCTGCTTGCTCTGGCTAGCGAAGTGACCGACAAGCAGATTCACAACGTCATCGTCACCCAGACGGGCGCCGCAGACATCCCCGGAGCCGAGCCGGTGCTCAAAGTGGCCAAAAACGGTGAAACCGTTACATACGTCAACATGACGCCGGAAAAAGCCCTCCGCATCTTGAACGAGCATGTCGTGCAGGGTACGGTTGTCTCCGAATACACGCTGGACGCGGCAAACGCAAAGTAAAGGAGAAGAGCGACATGTATAGATCTCATATTCTGGTTTGCGGCGGTACCGGGTGTCATTCGTCCCGCTCTGCCGAAATTGTCGAGAAGATGCAGGAAGAACTGGCGGCGGTCGGCCTTACGGACGAAGTGCAGGTCGTGCAGACGGGCTGCTTCGGTTTGTGCGCGTTGGGCCCCATCGTCATCGTCTATCCCGAAGGCGCTTTCTACAGCCACATCACCCCTGAAGACGTGAAGGAAATCGTCGACGAGCACCTGCTCAAAGGCCGCATTGTCAAGCGCCTGCTGTACCAGGAAACCCTGGACGGCGACAACATCAAATCTCTGAACGAGACAAGCTTCTACAACAAGCAGAAGCGTATCGCCCTGCGCAACTGCGGCGTCATCAACCCCGAATCCATCGATGAGTACATCGGTACCGACGGTTACCTTGCCCTGGCCAAAGTGCTGACCGAGATGACCCCCGACGACGTCATCGACGTCATGCTCAAATCCGGCCTGCGCGGCCGCGGCGGCGCCGGCTTCCCCACGGGCATGAAGTGGAACTTTGCCAAAGCCCAGCCCAAGGGCCAGAAGTACGTCTGCTGCAACGCCGACGAAGGCGACCCCGGCGCGTTTATGGACCGTTCCATTCTGGAAGGCGACCCCCACGCGGTGCTGGAAGCCATGGCCATTGCCGGCTACACCATCGGCGCCAACCAGGGTTACATCTACGTCCGCGCCGAATACCCCATTGCCGTTAAGCGCCTGCAGATCGCCATCAACCAGGCCCGCGAATACGGCCTGCTCGGCAAAAACATCCTGAACACAGGCTTTGACTTCGACATCGACCTCCGCCTGGGCGCCGGCGCATTCGTCTGCGGCGAGGAAACGGCGCTCATGACCTCCATCGAAGGCAACCGCGGCGAACCCCGTCCGCGTCCTCCCTTCCCGGCGGTTAAGGGTCTGTTCGGCAAGCCCACCATTTTGAACAACGTCGAAACCTACGCCAACGTCCCGCGCATCATTCTGAACGGCGCCGACTGGTTCAGAAGCATGGGCACCGAGAAGTCCACCGGTACGAAGGTGTTCGCCCTGGGCGGCAAGATCAAGAACACCGGCCTTGTGGAAGTTCCCATGGGCACGACCATGCGCGAGATTATCGAAGATATCGGCGGCGGCGCCCCCAGCGGCAAGAAGGTCAAAGCCGCCCAGACCGGCGGTCCTTCCGGCGGCTGCATCCCGGCCGACCTGTTCGATACGCCCGTTGACTTTGAGTCCCTGCAGGCCATCGGCTCCATGATGGGTTCCGGCGGTCTCGTTGTTATGGACGAGGACAACTGTATGGTGGACATCGCCAAGTTCTTCCTCGACTTCACCGTCGGCGAAAGCTGCGGCAAATGCGCCCCCTGCCGGATCGGTACCCGCCGGATTTACGAGATTCTGACCAAGATCACCGAAGGCGAAGCCGAGATGGAAGATCTCGACACCCTGAAAGAGCTCTGCATGCACGTCAAGCAGAACTCCCTCTGCGCCCTCGGCCAGACGGCTCCTAACCCCGTGCTTTCTACCATGCAGTACTTCATGGACGAATACATCGCCCACGTGCGCGACAAGAAATGCCCCACGGGCGTGTGCCAGAAGCTGCTGCAGTACGTGATCATCCCCGAGAAGTGCACCGGCTGTACGCTTTGCAAACGGAACTGCCCCGTGGAAGCCATCGACGGCAAGGTCAAGGAAAAGCACACCATCGACACGTCCAAGTGCATCAAGTGCGGCGTATGTATGGAGAAATGCCGGTTTGGCGCCATCATTAAGCAGTAAGGAAAAGGAGCAACAACGATGTCTGACATGATTACCGTTAAAATAGACGGCAAGCTCTGTACCGCCCCGGCCGGCACTACGATTCTCGAATGTGCCCGTATGAACGGGATTAGCATCCCCACCCTCTGCTACCTGAAGGGCCTGAACGAAATCGGCGCCTGCCGCATGTGCCTGGTGGAGGTCAAGGGTGCCCGCGGCTTTGTTGCCGCCTGTGTTTACCCCATCGAGCCGCCGCGCAAGGACCGCGTGACCGGCGAAGAAGTCATGATGGAAGTCCGCACCAACACGCCCGCTCTGCGCAAGGCGCGTAAGACGACGCTGGAGCTGATTCTCTCCGCCCACGATAAGAAGTGCCTGACCTGTGTCAGAAGCGGCAACTGCGAGCTGCAGAAACTGTCCAACGACTACGGCCTGGACGAAATCCGTTTCGAGGGCAGCAACCTCAAGTTTGAAAAAGAGGTTTCCTCCGCCCACATGGTCCGCGACAACAACAAATGCATCCTCTGCCGCCGCTGCGTGGCCGCCTGCAAGAAGAACCAGGAAGTGGCGGTTATCTCCCCGGCCGGCCGCGGCTTTAACACCCGCATCACCTGCGCCTTTGACCGGGCGCTGGCCGACGTGCCGTGCGTCTCCTGCGGCCAGTGCATCGTCGTCTGCCCCACCGGCGCGCTGTACGAAAAGGACCAGACCGAGCAGGTCTGGGCCGCTCTGAACGACCCGACCAAGCATGTGGTCGTCGGCACGGCTCCCTCCGTCCGCGCCACTTTGGGCGAATGCTTCGGCGACCCCATCGGCACCAACGTGCAGGGCAAGATGGTCACCGCTCTGCGGAATCTGGGCTTTGACGGCGTGTTCGACGTGGACACCGCCGCTGACGTGACCATTATGGAAGAAGGCACCGAGTTCATCCACCGTCTGCAGGAAGGCGGCCCCTTCCCGCTCATCACCTCCTGCTCGCCGGGCTGGGTTAAGTTCTGCGAATACTACTACCCTGAGTTCACCCAGAACCTGTCCTCCGCCAAGTCGCCCCAGGGCATGTTCGGCGCCCTGATGAAGAGCTACTACGCGGAAAAGAAAGGCATCGACCCGAAGGACATCGTCGTCGTCACGATTATGCCCTGCACGGCCAAGAAGTTTGAAGCGGGCCGCGAAGAGCTGTCCCGCGACGGCATGCCCGACGTAGACATCTCCATCACCACCCGCGAACTGGCCCGCATGATCACCACGAGCGGCCAGGTCTGGGCGGAGCTGGAAGAGAGCGACTTTGACCCGATCTTCGGCGTCGGCACCGGCGCAGGCCACCTCTTCGGCGCTTCCGGCTGCGTTATGGAAGCCGCCCTCCGCACCGTCGTGGAGAAGCTGGAAAACCGCGAGCTGGAGAAGCTGGAGTTCGAGGCCGTCCGCGGCGTCGCCGGTATCAAGGAAGCCACCTACACGGTGGCCGGCCAGGAAGT
>JAKPBM010000388.1 GCA_029778935.1 Bacillota bacterium
CCCGCTCCGTTTCCATTCTGTACGGCGGCTCCATGAACGCCGAAAACGCGGCGAGCCTGCTTTCCCTGCTGAACATCGACGGCGGCCTCATCGGCGGCGCTTCCTTAAAGCCCGACGAATTCAAGGCCATTGTCGATGCGGCCAATCAGTGACCATTCCGTAAGGAGCCTTTGAATGAAGAATCCTATTACGCTAATCATCATGGACGGTTACGGCCTGAACCCCAATCCACAGGGGAACGCCGTGGCGGCCGCTTCCACGCCCAATCTTGACAAGCTGTTTGCGGAAAAGCCGCATACGGTGCTGGGCGCTTCCGGCATGGACGTGGGCCTGCCGGACGGGCAGATGGGCAACTCGGAAGTGGGCCACATGAACATCGGCGCCGGCCGGATCGTCTATCAGGAACTGACCCGGATCAGCAAATCCATCGCCGACGGCGACTTTTTCCAGAACGAAATTCTGCTGGCCGCCGTGAACCGCTGTCTGTCCCGCGGGTCGGCGCTGCACCTGTGCGGTTTGCTTTCCGACGGCGGTGTCCATAGCCATAATACGCACCTGTACGCTTTGTTGCAGTTAGCCAAAGACAAGGGCATACAGGACGTCTTTGTCCACTGCTGGCTCGACGGGCGCGACGTTTCGCCCACTTCCGCCGCCGGTTTCCTTGAGGAGCTGGAGCGGGAAATGGCCCGCATCGGCGTGGGCAGAATCGCCACCGTCATGGGCAGATACTACGCCATGGACCGGGACAACCGGTGGGAGCGCGTGGAGAAAGCCTACGCCGCCATGGTCTACGGCGAAGGCGAGCCGGCCCCGAACGGCCCTGCCGCCGCGGTGCGCGCATCCTATGAAAACGGCGTGACCGACGAGTTTGTGCTGCCCCACGTCATCGAAGGCATGCAGCCCATCCGTCACGACGACGCGGTCATCTGCTTCAACTTCCGCCCCGACCGGGCGCGGGAAATCACCCGCACGCTGGTGGATCCCGACTTTACCGGCTTTGAGCGGAAAACCGGCGCCGTGCTGCCGCTGTATGTCTGCATGACCCAGTATGACGCGGCCATGCCCAACGTGCTGGTGGCCATGAAGCCCCAGTCGCTGTCTATGACCATGGGCGAGTACGTATCCAGCCTGGGCCTTAAGCAGCTGCGCATCGCCGAAACGGAGAAGTACGCCCATGTGACGTTCTTCTTTAACGGCGGCGTGGAAACCGTGTACCCCGGCGAGGACCGCATTCTGATTCCGTCGCCCAAGGTAGCCACCTACGACATGCAGCCGTCCATGAGCGCCTTTGAGGTGACCGACGCGGTCTGCGAGGCCATCGGCAAGGGCGTCTACGATATGATTATTCTGAACTACGCCAACTGCGACATGGTCGGCCATACGGGCGACTTTGCCGCCGCCGTGGCCGCCGTGGAGACGGTGGACACGTGCGTAGGCCGCGTGGTGGAGGCCGTCAACCAGGTCGGCGGCATTACGCTGATTACGGCCGACCACGGCAACGCGGAAAAAATGGTGGACGACGATGGCGTTTCGCCCTACACCGCCCACAGCACCAGCCTGGTGCCGTTTATCGTGGTGGGCGCCGATGTGAAGCTGCGCCCCGGCCGCCTGGCGGACATCGCCCCGACGATGCTCGACCTCATGGGCCTGTCCCAGCCGGCGGAAATGGACGGAACCAGCCTCATTGTTCGATAAGCTGCTTTGCATTTTGCAATAAAACTAACCGGAAGGGGTTCCTTCCGGTTAGTTTGCTTTATAAACCAACGATTTGCGGTGATATTTTGCTGAAAATATTAGAAAGGGAAGCGTTCGACCAGGTGTACCTCCTGATGGAAAAAAGCTTTCCCAAAGACGAGTTTCGCCCCTACGAAGGGCAGAAAGCGCTGCTTGACAACCCTTCGTACCGAATTCTGGCGGAAAAAGACGGGCTAAATGGCGCGCTGAAGGGCTTTCTGGCCGTGTGGGACCTGGGCGGGTTTGTGTTTCTGGAGCATTTTGCCGTCGACCCGGCGTATCGCAACGGCGGCATAGGCTCCCGGATGCTTTGCGAGCTGGCGGAATGGGCCAAGCGGATGGTCTGTCTGGAAGTGGAGCCGCCGGAAAACGAGATTGCCGCCCGCAGGGTGGGGTTTTATAAACGGAACAACTTCTTTTTCAACGAATACCCCTACATACAGCCGGCCCTGGCGACGGGGCAAAGCCCCGTGCCGCTGTTTCTCATGACGTCCGGCCGGCCTCTGGACAAGCGGGAGTTTGAGGAAATGAAAACGGCGCTGTACACAAAGGTGTACGGGCAGGGGCAGAAAGACTAGGGAATGGATTGCCCGGAATAGCGCGGTGTTTTTCGCTGGATGGCGCGGACAGGCCGAAAATGGAAGGATGCGGCAAAGCTCATTGCGAAGGGAACGGTTCACCGGAAAGCTGCCGGGGATATGAGCGGAAAATCGAAGACTTGGCCTTAATGTTTCGTATTTGCCACACTATGGCGCGGTGTTCGACGTTTTTTCGTACGGCGGTAAAACGGGCCGGCGCATGAACCTCTAACCCTGATATTTCTACGGCAGGCCGTTTTGACAGCGGAAAACGGTCTCAAAATCTTCTGGAATCACGCGAAAACGGCGCGTTCTGCAACAAGTAAAATGCGGAAAATGAAAAACCAATCCCCGGCCAAAACCTTGGCCGGGGGTTGGCGCTTATACGGAGATATTGGGTTTGCTCACAGGCGGTGTCCGACAGCCGCCGTAATGCCTGCAGAGAAGGCGCAAAGGGCAAAATGGAAGGTATCCGCAAAAGATTTTGATAAGAAACGGCACAGAAACATGAAACAGATGCAAATTTCCTTTATCGTTTCAAATCGGGTTAAGGGCGCACTGCTTTGGCTATACTTTCATAGGTTTGCCCGGCCTAATCCTATGTGGAGATGCCGGTTCCGGCAACGTGCGGATTTGCTATAGCGGCACAAATAATATGGCCGCAACTTATGAGGCACCAACCGGTTTTGATGTTGTCTACCGCTTACCAGCCCAGCGGCCGATATGAGACCCCCGCCGGAAAGGCAACATCTGCCCGCCGGTTGCTTACTCCCAGGCGCCTTTTGTGTAGCGGGTGTACAGCATGTGGGCGATGCCGGCCAAAAGGACAAGGATACCGGTTACCCGGTGGGGCCGGATGACGTACTTTCCCCGGCCTTCGTTCTGGCTGTCCCCGTCACCAGATCGGCGGCAATCAGCGGCTTCTAGTGGTGGTACACCTGCCCTGTGGAGGGGAAGCCGCAGTCTTCTACCAGATCCGCCACTGTCCGCGGCGCCCGCAGGATAGCCAGCAGCAGGCGCAGCTGGTTGCTGCTGCCGATGCACGCAAGCACCCGGCCGGCTATGTCATCCTCAATCAGCGACAGCTGGTTTTCCACCGGCATATCGGGCCGGACTCAGGTGGACTGCCGCCCGCCGGAAGCAAACACGCCAAAGTGCATGACGCGGCCCAGGTTGTTTTCCTCGTTGCAGCGGTCGGCCATTTCGTCCAGCACTACCTGCACCCGCGGGTCGGTGGGAATACGGCACTTGTATACGCGGATGGACGGGTCTGGAACGGGAGGAGAGACGATTTCCAGCGCTTTAGGCGGCGTTTTGCCGCGAAGCAGAGATTTGATTCTCTCCAGCTCGGTTCGCAAAGCGTCGATTTCGGCTTCCAGATTCCGTGTCATGGCGTCACGCTCCATTTTCAATGCTATAATCCGTAATTACATAATTTCATAGTCATATGGCTTTGGAAAATAGTATTCAGCCGCTTGTCAAACTTGCGCAGCAGAAGGAAAAGCCGTATACTATGAGTGAATGAAATTTGGGAGATGAACGCCGTGCCCCAATTGCTTCCGTATCGTTTGGTTCGTTCCGCCAGGAAAACGGTTTCCGTCGAGATTACGCCCCGGGGGGAAGTGGTCGTCCGCGCGCCGCGCTGGCTGCCTAACCG
>JAKPBM010000397.1 GCA_029778935.1 Bacillota bacterium
AGGAACTGATTTTGAAGGATTTCCCCGTCATCGTCGGCATCGACGCAGGCGGAAACAGCATTGTGTAAAGCAAGTTGACAGGCGGAGCGAGGTTATCCTTGCTCCGCCTGTTGGATTTGCGCCAGTATATCTTGCGCCGCCTCTAAAAGGCGGCCGTTTTCGTTTTCTAAATCCCCTTCCAGCACCCTGTCAAACAGCGCTTCCTTAACCCGCCCCACCAAAGGCCCCGGCGGAACGCCCAGCGCCACCAGCTCGCCGCCGGAAATGCGCAAATCGGCAAGGTTTAGGCAGTCGCCCCGGCCGTAGACGGCCAGCGCCGTCTGCATGGCTTCCTCTGCATTGTCCCGCCCCAGTATATTCCAGGCAAACAGCACGTCCAAAGCGTCCTCTTTGGGCAATTTGGAAAGAAACCGCCGCACGGCCGGCTCTCCCACGGGGCAGGAGCCGGGAAGATGGCGCAGAATATTCCGCACCGAACCGCTTTGGGCGTTGGAAAGCCTCAGGCCGGGCAAAACAGATTCCAAAATGCTGCCGCTTAAAAAGAAAGCCAGGGCCAGATTCGGCCGCTCTCTTGCCGCATTCAAAGCTTCGGCAGGGACGGCCGGAGGGGCGAGGTTGGGAAAAGAGGCCTGCCAAAGGGGGAAGTAGTCAAACACCCCTTTTCCGGGCGTTTTGCCGGCCAGGCATTTGATAAGTTCCACTGTCTTTCGCTCGGCGGCGACACAAGAAAGCCTGTTAAACAGGGCAAAGGCGGCCTTTTGGGTTTTCTCCTCTATCGCAAACCCAAGCTGGGACGCAAACCGCACCGCCCGCAGGATGCGCAGCCCGTCCTCCGTAAACCGCTTTTCCGGCTCTCCGACGCAGCGGATGAGCCCCTGGGCCAAATCCTCCCGCCCGCCGAAGGGGTCTGCGAACCCTTCGGAAGGGGAATAGGCCATGGCGTTGACGGTGAAATCCCGCCGGGCCAAATCCTCGGTCAAAGACGTTCCGAAGGTGACGCTGTCGGGCCGGCGGCCGTCGGAATACGGCCCGTCGGCGCGGAAGGTGGTGATTTCATAGGGCACGCCGTCTAAAACGAGAGTGACGGTGCCGTGGGGAAGCCCTGTGGGAACGACGGTTTTATCGGCAAACACCGCCGTCACCTGTTCAGGCGTGGCGGAGGTGGCGATGTCCCAGTCGGAAGGGGTTCTTCCCAGCAAACTGTCCCGCACGCAGCCGCCCACCACATACGCTTTGTACCCGGCGGCGGACAGGGCGGACAGGATATGCAAAATCTCCTTCGGCAGATGCATACGACGTTCTCCTTGCCAATCAACATACGGGAACACCCCGGCCAAAGCCAGGGTGTTTTTTATCCGATGAGTTTCAAAACTTCGTTTTTCGGCCGGACGCCCACAACGCTGCGCACCATCCTGCCGTTTCGGAACACGGCCAGCGTGGGGATGGAAATGACGGCGAACCGGTCGGCCAGCTGCGGCTGTTCGTCCACGTTGATTTTGCAGATTTTCACGGATTCGCCCACTTCCGCCGCCACGTTTTCCAAGATCGGGTTCAGCATGCGGCAGGGGGCGCAGGCTTCCGCCCAGAAGTCGACCAGAACGGTTTTCGTCGCCTCCAGCACTTCGGTTTCAAAGGTTTCCTGGGTTACGTTGAGAATTGCCATGGGTTCGTTCCTTTCGAAGGGATGCAAAAGGGCAGGGAAATTAGCGCATATAGAAGATGTTGTCGGCGTATTCGGCCAGCACTTTTTGGTTGTGTTCGTCGCCGCCTTCGGCGTTGGCGCTTACGAAAATGGGCGGCGTGACGTTTTCGGCCACAAGCAGCTCGATGGTTCTCGCGGCGATGGCGTTTACAATGGCGGCGCCGACGACGGTGGAGGTGGGGCCGGTTTTCTCGGGAACGCCCTCGATTTCCAGCGCCGCGTCGCCCGCTACGCCGCAGTTGTCGATCACCAGGTCCGCCACCTCAAACAGGCGCAGGCCCGATTTGTGCCGCGAGGGCACGGCCAGCGTCGAGCGCATGTTGGTGATGGCGATGACGTATATGCCCCGTTCCCTTGCCAGCTGCGCCATTTCGACGATGATGGGGTTGCGCCCGGTGACCGAATGGAGAAGGAGCACGTCGCCTTTCTGAATGGGCGTGTTGTCCAGCAGGATTTTGCCGTAGCCGTCCAGGCGCTCCAGGTCGGTGGTCATGGTGATGGGCGTCATCTCCAGCATCATGCCCGCCGCGCGGATGGGGTTGATGGTGACAAGCCCGCCGGCCCGGTAGAAAAGCTCAAAGGCAAGCATGCCGGCATGGTTGCAGCCGAAGGCAAAGATGCTCTGTTTGGCAAGCATCGCTTCCTTGAGCTTCTGCGCGGCGGCTTCCATTTTGTCTTTCTGGGTGGCCAGCACGTCGGAAAGGATGTCCGTTGCGAGGGAAAAGTATCTCTCAATGGCGCTCATGGGAACCTTCCTTTACTTTCTGCGTTTTACCCCTCCATTATAACATACGGGGAAATATTTTCCTATGGCGCGGGAAAGAAAAAAGGCGGCAGAAAGCCGCCTTCCTTTGCCTATTTTGAACGACCGTTTTTTACCAGCACCAGGGTAAGGAGAATGGCCAGCAGGCCGATTGCGCCTGTTGCCGTAAACCCGCTGGCAAGGCCCAGGCGGTCTCCCAGCACGCCCACCAGCGACGGGCCTAAAAACATGCCCAGCCCGTAGACCGACTGGAACACGCCCATGTACACGCCCCGCCGCTCGTCGGGGATGCCCAGCAGCGCCAGCCCCATGAGAACGGGG
>JAKPBM010000462.1 GCA_029778935.1 Bacillota bacterium
CACGCCGGCAAACAAAGCGGCCTCTTCGCCGCCGGCACCGGCGCGGATTTCCACGATGACGTTCTTCTCGTCGTTGGGGTCGGTGGGCAAAAGCAGGATTTTCAGCTTCTGCGTCAGCTCTTCCATCTCTTCCCTGGCGGATTCGTATTCTTCCTTCGCCAGTTCCTTGAGTTCTGCGTCGCCGCCGCTCATTAAGGACTCGGCGTCTTTCATGGTCTGCTCGGCTTTTTTATAGGCCCGGTAGGCCTCGATAATGGGAGTGAGTTCCTTCTGCTCTTTTAACAGCTTCGCCGCGTTCTGCGGGTCGCTGTACAAATTGGGGTCCGCAATTTTTTGCGCGAGTTCTTCGTATTTTTCTTCCAAAAGCGCTAGCTTTTCAAACATACACCTTGATTTCCTTTCGCCTACGCTACGTTAGGCTATTCCGTTACCAGATTGCTCATGCCGTTGACATAGCTGATGAAGGTTTTGCCGGGGTTGAGCTTTAATGCGTTCCCGTTCATATCCGTAAGTACCAGTGGGGCCGTGGCGCTTGCCTTCGACCATTTGATGGGCACATAGACGCCGTTGGTGGCGTAAATCCCCGTGCCGCTGCCCACGTCTTCAAACTGACGGCGGAAGGACGTGTCTCCCGGAATGCGGGAGGACGTAACCGACAGCACGATGACGTTTTTGAACATTAGCTGGGTGTCCGTCTCCACGTCCTTGTGGGCGGAGCCGTACTCGTACCGCAGATACAGCCCCGTGCTTTCCTGATAGGTAAAGTAGGGCTTGTAGCTGCTGCCGTAAACCGTGGTGATTTTGGCGCACTTCTGCCCGCCGTCGGGCGTCGTGTCGATTTCATAGAAGGCAAAGGGAGCTTTGTAGCCGGACGCAAGCTCCATCCGGGTGCCGGCTTTGGACATCGACTCCAGTTTCTTGGCGATGCGCTCGCCCGTCGTATACATACTGTGTTCCAGACCGGCGGTTTTCATACGGTTCTGGTCGCGATAAAAGGTCGTTGTGTCGTAAATGCCGTCGACATTTTGAACGGACAGCTTTTTAATGTCCGAATACGCCTGGGGCGAGCCGCCGGCGTGGAACATAATCGCGTCCAGCCCGGCGCAGACATTCACAAACGCCGACCGGGTCGACCGCACGGTGCCGATTTTTCCCACCATCGCGGGGTCGGAAAACACGACGATAAGCCGCGTAATCGACTCTTCAGCTTCAATTTCAAAGATAATATCTGCCTGGGAAATGCCGGATTGCGGCAGGGAAAGCTTCAGATTGTTGATGACCACCGCCACGGGGCGCTTTGTCCACTCCTCCCCTTCCAGCAGGCGCAGGCCGGTATAGGGGTTGATGAGCACGGGGCCGTCCGGTTCCGTCTGCCCCGTAGTTTCCTCGGGCGCGGTGTTTTCCGCCGTCGTCGTCTGGGCGGTTGTCGTTTTGGCGGTTGTGGTGGTCTCTACGGGGGCGGTTGTTTCCCCCGTTTCTCCGCCGCCTTTGCAGCCTGACAAAAGAACAGCCAAAAGCAGAACTAGGCCGATGCAAAGCTTGCGCGTTCTGTGCCGCATTTTCCGTTCCCTCTTTCTTATGCTTTATGGGTCTTCCCGGAACTTCACGGGTTTCGGATCCGCTTCTTCGTAATCCTTTAATAGGGCTTCCAGCACGGCGTTATAAATCTGCCCGGCATTTTTCCGGAAGTTTTTCTCCAGCATAATGGCCTGGGCCCGGTTGACCACCAGCATGTCGATGCGGAGGATTTCGTCGTGCCCGTCGGACATGCGCATGGACGTAACCAGGGTCTTTTCGTCCTTCTCCGCCGTTTCCACGGAAACGGCCGCGTCCCGGCGCAGCCGGGCCATGGTGCGCAGAACCGAACGCTGGGCCTTGCGGCGCACGCTGGAGGGCAGGCGGTTTCCGTACGCTTCCAGGGCTTCCCGACCCTTCTCCGTGATGACGACGCCGTTTTCCGTTTCCTCCAGATGGCCGCTTTCCTTCAGCTCGTAATACGCGTCGGCGCAGTCCATGTAGCTGATGGAATCCTCGATAAGGGCCATTTCAACGATGTCGTCAAACCCGGCCGAAACTTCCAGATTGGCCAGCACAAACAAAAGCAGAAACTTAATATCCAGTTTGTCGCGAACAAAACCGGTTTCCGCCAAAGTGCCTCCCCCCTGTCGGTTGATGTGTGCTACAGCTCACAGGCGCCTTTGCCCGCCTTGGTAACGTAGAAGTCCGGCGTTAGGCCGGTTTTCTCCCGGTACGCCGTTCCCACGGCTTCGATAAACGCGTTCACCCGGTCTTCCCGCACGATGCTGATGGTGCAGCCGCCAAAGCCGGCGCCGGTCATGCGGCTGCCGATGCAGCCTTCCTGCGCCCGGGCCAGCTCCGTCATGGTGTCCAGCTCGAAGCCGGTGACTTCATACAGGTCTCTCAGCGAATAGTGGGACTCGTTCAGAAGCTTTCCGAAAGCGGCCAAATCGCCGTTTTTCAGCGCTTCCACCGAAGCAAGCACCCTCGCGTTTTCCATGACCGCGTGGCGAGCCCGGCGGCGGACGGTTTCGTCAGGGATAAGGTGCTCCAGCGCCTCATACTCCTCCGCCGTAAGCTCGCAGAGGGCTATGAGGCCCGGCTTTCCTTCCGCCAAAGCCTGCACCGCCGATTCGCATTCGGCGCGGCGCTCGTTGTACTTGGAATCGGCCAGAGAGCGCTTCTTGTTGGTGTTGCCGATGACCAGCATATACCCTTCCAGCGGCAGGGGCACCTGCACGCTCTCCACTTTCGCGCAGTCAAGCAGCATGCCGCAGCCTTCCTGCCCGTTGGCACAGGCGTACTGGTCCATAATGCCGCAGTTGACGCCCACATACCGGTTTTCCGCCCGCTGGCAAAGGAGGGACACGGCCCTTCTGTCGGGCGTTTCGCCCAGAAGCCCCAGCACGGCGAACGCCGTGGCCACTTCGATGGAGGCGGAGGAGGACAGCCCCGCCCCAAAAGGCAGGGTGCTGCAGTATAGGAAGTCCGCGCCAACCAGTGTGCGCCCTTCCTTCTGCAGTTCATACAGCACGCCCAGCTGGTAAGAGCCCCAGTCGCGGCCCTTTTTCGATTCCAGCTTGTCTAAATCGCACACCACCATGGTGCCGGGCAGGTCCTCCGCGGCCAGACGGACGGTGTTGGTGCCGTTGGGGCGCGCGTACACGTAGTTGCCCATTTCCACCGCCGCCGGGAACACGTATCCGCCGTTGTAGTCGATGTGTTCGCCGATTAAGTTCACGCGGCCGGGCGCAAAAAACAGGCGCGGCTTTTCCCCGTGCCCGTAGAGTTCGTAAAAAAGCTGTTCCGTTTTCGCAAGCAGCATGGCGCTTCCTGCCTTTCTTTTGTATCTGTCGTAGGCTTGCTTTAGCCCTTTGGTGTTAAACCGATATTCCTATTGTACCATATTTTCCCCGAAAAAGGAATACATTCCCTCCCTTTTTCCCGCAAGGAAAGGGCCGGGCCGCCGAAAACCGCCGTTTTCGGTTGCCCGACCCTTCATGTCACTTTCTCTCCAGATATTTGCGCAGATAGATGCCCGTGTACGACCGGTCGCAGGCGGCCACCTCTTCCGGCGTGCCGCAGCAGACAATCTGTCCGCCCATGTCGCCGCCTTCGGGGCCTAAATCGATGATATAGTCGGCGGTTTTGATGACGTCGAGGTTGTGCTCGATGATAACCACCGTGTTGCCCGCGTCGGTAAGGGAATTCAATACCTCGATGAGCTTGTGCACGTCGGCCATGTGCAGGCCTGTGGTCGGCTCGTCGAGGATATACAGAGTCCGCCCTGTGGCCCGACGGGACAGTTCCGCCGCCAGTTTGACCCGCTGGGCTTCGCCGCCGGAAAGGGTCGTGCTTGGCTGGCCCAGGCGGATGTAGCCCAGCCCGACCTGGGACAGGGTTTCCAGCTTGCGGCGGATTTTCGGCTGGTTTTCAAAGAACACCAGCGCTTCGTCCACGGACATTTCCAGCACATCGTGGATGTTTTTCCCTTTATAATATACTTCCAGCGTTTCCCGGTTGTACCGCTTGCCCTTGCACACGTCGCAGGGCACGTATACGTCCGGCAAAAAATGCATCTCGATTTTTATAAGACCGTCGCCCGTGCAGGCTTCGCACCGGCCGCCGCGGATGTTGAAGGAGAACCGCCCCGGCCCGTAGCCGCGGATTTTCGCCGCCTGAGTGCTGGCAAACAGTTCTCTTATGTCGGTAAACAGCGTCGTGTACGTGGCGGGGTTGGAGCGGGGCGTGCGCCCGATGGGGGACTGGTCGATTTCGATGACTTTGTCCAAATGCTCGATGCCTTCGATGCGGTCGTGTTTGCCCGGCCGCGTCCGCGCACCGTTTAGGGCGGCGGCCAGCTTTTTGTACAGAATCTCGTTGACCAGCGTCGACTTGCCAGAGCCGGACACGCCCGTAACGCAGATCATCTTCCCCAGGGGGAACGTCACGTCGATGTGCTTTAAGTTGTTCTCCGCCGCGCCGCGCACCGTCAGAACCTTGCCGTTGCCCGGACGCCTTTCGGCAGGGACGGGGATCTGCTTCCGCCCCGTAAGGTACTGGCCCGTGACGGATTCGGGGCATGCTTTAATCTCCTCCACCGTGCCGGCGCAGACGATGTGTCCGCCGCTGGCCCCCGCGCCGGGGCCTACGTCGACGATGTAATCGGCCGCCAGCATGGTGTCCTCGTCGTGCTCGACGACTAAAACGGTGTTGCCCAGATCCCGCAGGCGTTTCAGCGTAGCCAGCAGGCGGTCGTTGTCCCGCTGGTGCAGGCCGATGCTCGGCTCGTCTAAGATATACAAAACACCCATCAGCGAAGAACCGATTTGCGTGGCCAGGCGGATGCGCTGGCTTTCGCCGCCGGAAAGGGTGCTTGCCGAGCGGGAAAGGGTCAGATAGGATAGGCCTACGCTTTTCAGGAACGTCAGCCGCTCCCGGATTTCCTTCAGGATGCGGTGGGCGATCATGTTTTCTTTTTCCGTCAGGCGCAGATTCTCCACAAAGCGCAAGGCGTCATCCACCGACATGTCCGAAAACTCGGCGATGTTGATGCCGCCGACGGTGACGGCCAGGCTTTCTTTCTTCAGCCTCTTGCCGTGGCAGACGGGGCAAGGCTCCTCGCTCATGTATTCTTCGTACCGGCTGCGCACTTCCTCGCCCTGGGCTTCGTTATAGCGCCGGGTCAGGCTGTTGACTACTCCCTCAAAAGCCGCGTGCCAGTACCCGCCGCCGTGGGATTCGGGGCGCTTGATGGTCAGCTTCTTTCCGTTAGTGCCGAACAAAAGCAAATCCAAATGCTCTTTGGGCAGCGTACGCACCGGCGCGCCTAAATCGATGCCGTATTCCTCGGCGACGGCGTCGAAAAAGAGCTTGCACATCATGTTGTCGGTGTAGTTCCAGCCCAGACAGGAAATCGCCCCTTCGCGGATGGACAGATTGTCGTCCACAATGAGCCTTGCGGGGTCAATCTGGCGCATAAAGCCCAGGCCCGTACACTCGGGGCAGGCGCCGTAGGGGTTGTTGAAGGAGAACATGCGGGGCGTAAGCTCTTCAATGGAGATGCCGCACTCGTCGCAGGCGTAGTTCTGGGAAAACAGCATCTCTTCCCCGCCGATGACGTCGCAGATGACCAGCCCGCCGGCCAGATTGGACGCCACTTCCACCGAATCGGCCAGACGCTGCCGGATGTCGGGGCCGGCGACCAGACGGTCGACGACGATTTCGATGCTGTGCTTTTTATTTTTGTCAAGTTTGATTTCCTCGGCCAGGTCGTACATGCTGCCGTCGACGCGGACGCGGACAAAGCCGCTCTTTCTTGCGTCCTCAAAGACTTTCGCGTACTCGCCTTTCCGCTGCCGGATGACCGGCGCCAAAATCTGAAACCTTGTCCCGGCGGGCAGGGCCATGATGACGTCGATAATCTGGTCGACGGTCTGCTGGGCAATCAGTTTGCCGCAGTTGGGGCAGTGGGGCTGCCCGATGCGCGCCCACAGCAGGCGCAGATAGTCGTGGATTTCGGTGACCGTGCCGACGGTCGACCGGGGGTTGTTGGAGGTGGTTTTCTGGTCGATGGAAATGGCCGGCGAAAGGCCCTCGATTTCGTCCACATCGGGCTTGTCCAGCTGGCCCAGAAACTGGCGGGCGTAGGAGGAGAGGGATTCCACGTACCGCCTTTGCCCTTCGGCGTAAATCGTGTCGAAGGCCAAAGACGATTTGCCCGAGCCGGAAATGCCCGTGATGACCACGAGCTTGTTCCGGGGGATTTCCACCGTGATGTTTTTCAGGTTGTTTTCTCTGGCCCCGCGGACCACCAATTTTTCCTGCATATTACAATCCTTCCCGCAACCGGATAATCCTGTCGCGCAGCAGCGCGGCGTATTCGAACTCCATGGCCTTGGCGGCCTGTTGCATTTCCTTCGTCAGATGTTTGATGAGCCGTTCGCGCTCTGAAACGCTCATGGCGGCGCTGTCCTTGTCCTCCACCGTTTTGGAAATCTCGATGATGTCGCGCACGCTCTTGCGGATGGTTTGCGGCGTGATGCCGTGCTTTTCGTTATACTCCATCTGCAGCCTGCGGCGGCGGTTGGTTTCGTCGATGGCGCGGCGCATGGATTCGGTGACCGTGTCGGCGTACATGATGACGCGGCCGTTGACGTTTCGCGCCGCCCGGCCGATGGTCTGAATCAGCGATGTTTCGCTTCGGAGGAAGCCTTCCTTGTCCGCGTCCAAAATCGCCACTAAGGACACTTCCGGCAGGTCCAGCCCTTCCCGAAGCAGGTTGATGCCAACGAGCACGTCAAACTTGCCGAGCCGCAGGTCGCGGATCAGCTCCATCCGCTCCATAGAGTCCACGTCGTGGTGCATGTAGCGGATGCGGACGCCCATGTTTTCGTAGTACTGGGTAAGCTCTTCCGCCATTTTCTTCGTCAGCGTCGTGATAAGCACGCGCTCGTCCTTTTCCACCCGCAAGCGGATTTCGTTGAGCAGGTCGTCGATCTGCCCGTCCACAGGGCGGACTTCCACTTCCGGATCCACCAGCCCCGTCGGGCGGATGACCTGCTCGACGATCTGGCCGGAACGCTCTTTCTCAAACTCGCCCGGCGTGGCGGAAACGTAGATTACCTGGTTTATTTTGCTCAAAAACTCGTCAAAATTCAGCGGCCGGTTGTCCAAAGCACTGGGCAGCCGGAAGCCGTATTCGACGAGGATTTCCTTTCTCGACCGGTCGCCGGCGTACATGCCGCGGATCTGGGGAATGGAAACGTGGGACTCGTCGATAATCATAAGGTAGTCTTTGGGGAAATAGTCCAAAAGCGTATACGGGGGGCTGCCCGGCGCGCGGCCGGAAAGAATCCGCGAGTAGTTTTCGATGCCGCTGCAAATACCCGTTTCGGCGATCATCTCGATGTCGTTTAAGGTGCGCTGTTTGAGCCGCTGGGCTTCCAGCAGCTTGCCCTGGGACTCCAGCTCCCTGACCCGCTCCCACAGCTCCCGCTCGATTTCCGCCAAAGCGGCGGCGGTTTTTTCCTGGGTGGTGATGTGGTGGTTGGCCGGGTAGATGGCCGCATGGCGCAGTTCCATGAGCCGCTTGCCGGTTAACACGTCAATTTCGCTGATGCGGTCGATTTCGTCGCCGAAAAACTCGATTCGGACGGCTTTTTCCTCGCTCCAGGCGGGGATGATCTCCACCGTGTCGCCGCGGACGCGGAAAGTGCCCCGCTGGAAGCTTACGTCGTTGCGGCCGTACTGCAGCTCCACCAGCCGGGCCAAGAGCTTGTCCCGGGAAATCCGCATCCCCGGGCGCAGAGAGACAACCAGCCCGGCGTAGTCTTCCGGGTCGCCCATGCCGTAGATGCAGGAGACGGAGGCGACGATGATGACGTCCCGCCGCTCTAAAAGGGAGAACGTGGCGCTGTGGCGCAGGCGGTCGATTTCCGCGTTGCGCTCGGACTCTTTTTCCACGTACACGTCGTTGGCGGGCAGGTACGCCTCGGGACGGTAGTAGTCGAAGTAGGAGATGAAGTATTCCACCGCGTTGTGCGGGAAAAATTCCTTAAATTCGGCGCAAAGCTGGGCCGCCAGCGTCTTGTTGTGGGCAAAGACCAGCGTCGGCTTCTGCACGGCTTCGATGACTTTCGCCATGGTGTAGGTTTTGCCCGAGCCGGTAACACCCAGCAGCGTCTGCTCCTTGATGCCCAGATCAATGCCCTGCACCAGCGCTTCGATGGCTTTCGGCTGGTCGCCGGCCGGCTCATAGTCGCTGACAAGCCGAAACCGCCTTTCTTCCATACCTCTCCCCTCCCGTTTGCAGACTTCCCTAATTATACCAGAACATTTGTTCATTTGCAAGGGCAGGTTTTGGAAAAGATACGGTTTTCTGTAAACGGTGTAAACGAAAAAGCCGGCCAAGAACCGCCGGCTTTTGGTGGAGTTATTCGATTGTAAACTTCCCTTTTACAAAGAAGTAGTTGAAGGTTACCGGCACCTCGGAACGCGGCCAGTCCAGCCGAACGGGAATCCAGATTGTGTAGCTGCCCTTAGTGGGGCGAAGCCCCCATTCGGACAATCCGACTTCATATTTTATGGTTGAAAGCCCGCTTTCGCCCTGCCGGTGGCTTTCAAAGTCTGCCATAAGCAAATCAAGTTGTATGGTGAAAAGGGAATGGGTAGGCCATATTCTAAAAATATATGGCAGCCCGTCCTTTGTCACATAATACTGCCTGCTCGCATAGAAATCATGATCCTCTGTGTCCGTAATGGTAAACGTAATTACGTCGGTTCCAGCGGGGTAGCTCTCCCTGTCCGGTACGACGGCAAACCGTGCTTCGTTAATATCCGCATCACCCAGAAAATAGACACTTACCGGCGGATAGGAAAAATCGGAAGTCATGCGAAAATAAATTAAAAA
>JAKPBM010000464.1 GCA_029778935.1 Bacillota bacterium
GCAGACCTTGCGGTTCGGGTCGGGGTAGCGCATGCCGCACTTGTCGCAGAACAAGTCCGGTTCCTCGGGGATGGGGCCTTCGTCTTCCGTTTCTATGTTGTTTGTGTAGCGGTTAAAGTGCTTGGCGAAAATTTCGAAGGCGTTGGTGCGCCCGATGGAGGCAAGGGCGATTTCTTCCAGACCGTCATCCCGCTTGGAAAACAGGCGGATGGTGGCGATCATCTGGTCGACTTCCAAATGGCCCAGCTCGGAAAGGGGGCGTTCGGTAAAGTCGGAAGCGTCGAAAAAGACCTGCAGGCGGGCCTTGCTTCCCTTTACCTGCTCCACCCGCTCCGTGCCGGAGAGGATGTAGAAGTTTTTGTCGTCAAAGGCCAGCACCTGGTCGATGTAGCGCCCCTGTTTGTCCATGTCGCCTTTGACATAGCGTACGATTTTTGCGGTGTCCACGCCGCGTGCCCGGAAACAGGCGGCGATATGTTCGGGCAGTTTCGTGTTTTTCAACCGGAAACACTCTCCTCTCAGCCGGAGCCCGGCAAAAGCAACGGCCGCAGACATGTGCCTGCGGCCGCAATAAACCCCTACACGCCAAAAGTCAAGGGAATCTCAGCCGACGCAGGCAACCCGCGGCCACCGGGCAGGCCGGCGGCCATGCTTATTTACCATTGATTACGGGGGCACGGCAAGTTTGCCATGCCGTTGGAAGCAGCATCTGATCCTCCTAAGACGTTCGCAGAGGGTGGGCGAACTAAGTCGCCATTTTTTATATGTACTTCGTTGCGGGATAGGAGTTTTTTCCTATCTGTCCACGCTTTATGCATTCTAGCGGATACGAATTGCAAAGTCAAGAAAGACATAAGGGTAATAATCACAAAAAGAACAGCAGAATGCACAAAACCAATGGGTAATTTTACCACAACCTGCCTAAAGCGGCGGGGTAAAAAACAAGGCACGGAAACATGTGATTTCCGCGCCGAAATTCATGCAAAACTGCAGGGATTTAAAGTGAATGTGTAAGTTGGGTTGCGAAAAATAGTAAAATCTAAAAACCTAATATTCCGGCCGGAAACGGGGCCGGCGGAAGCCTGCGGCCAACAACGGCCAAATCTTTTGCAGGATGTTATTATGTACCCTGCAGAGCGAAAACCAGGCGTTATGCGTCAATGATACTACATTTCTGGAATAAAATCGGGGACGTACTTAACCGTTCGGCTGTCAAAATAGTACACATGGGCGAGAGAACCGTCGGGGAACTCGCAGCCGGGGCAGAAGGAGATTTTTTCATACTGTCCGCCGGTCAGCGTTTCAATGACGTTGTCCCAGAAATACTCGGAGGGCAAATTCTTCGGGTGGCACCGAAGCTGCCAGGTGCCCGGGTGCATCTTCATCAGCAGGAAGAAGGCCGCCCGGCCCACGCCCTTTTTGCGGTATTTGTACAACACGAAGAACTCGGCGATGCTGAAATCGGTCACCCGCCCTTTTTGCTCAGGGTGGTTGTTGACCAGAACGAAGCCGGCCAGCTTGCCGTCCACTTCGATGAAGTAGGCAAAGCGGTTTTCCTCCGTCCAGTAGTTGTCCAGATAGCGGTAGCCGTATAAGCCTTTGCGGTTTACGTCCCGGTTGTCATACTGGGAGAACTCATAGTTGTATTTCTCCAGCAGGTTCAACAACGCTTCCCGTTCCTCTACGGGAACGGGTCGCAACTGTACCTCCATAAAAATTCTCCTTATGTAATGGAATCATACTACAAACGCCGTTACTTCACCGGCGGCAGGTAAGCGCCCAGGGCGAGAAGCTTTTCACGCAGCGTGCCCGTATCTACGGAACGCACGTCGCCGTTTCCTTTGGCAAGGGCGGCGGCGACGCCTGCGGCCTGGCCCGTGATATAACAGCCGGGCATGACCCGGACGGAGCTTTGCAAATACCGGTCGGTGCTGATGCAGCGGCCGGCGACCAGCACGTTGGAGAGAGTTTGGGGAATCAGCGCCCGGTAGGGGATGCCGTAGCTTTCGCCTTCGGCGTAGCGGAGGGAGGTATGTTCGTTCATGAACTTCTCAAAGCTTTCCTTGCTGGCGTCGGAGGCGTGGATGTCCACCGGGTAGGCGTACCGGCCGATTTCGTCGGGGAAAGTGGCGCGGGAAAGAAAGTCGTTGAGGTTCAAAACGTAGTCGCCCACAATGCGGCGGGTTTCGCGGATGCCCATCATGGAGGCGGAAATCACCGGTTCGAAGTTGGCGTAGCCTTCCACGTACTCCCGGTAGTACCGCTCGTACTCCAGAAGCAGCTTGCGGCTGTATACCAGCGCGTCCGTCAGCGATTGCTCGTCGGTGCCGTCGACGCCGAAGGCGTGGCCGATGTTGGTGCCGCCCACATGGTACCCTACGCGCCACACGCCGGGCATGTGCCGGTCGGGCGTGGTGAACACGCCGTCGGCGATGGCTTCCTCCAGCCGGGCCTTCTGGGACTGGACCCGGTCGAACTCGATGCCTGCCCAGAGCGCGCAGAGGGTGCCCGCCATCATATTGCCCTTTTCGTCGCCCTTTTCATAGGGCGCGCCGGCTTTGTAGCAGACAAGGGCATCGCCTGTCGCGTCCACCACCACGGCGGCGGACACGGCAAACAGGTCGCTCTTGCCGGCGAAGACGCCGTGGGTGACCCGGCCGCCGTCCTGGAGGATGCCGACGAGCTTTGTTTCAAACAGGAACTGCACGCCGGCGTCTTTGACCATGTCGTCGTAGATCCGTTTCAGCTGTTCGACGTTGATGGCCGTGGGGTGGATGCATTTGGGCCGGTTTTCGTTGCATTTGTCGTAGATTTCCCGGCCGATGCCGCCGGCAAGGAAGTTCTTGCCGTCGGTAAA
>JAKPBM010000015.1 GCA_029778935.1 Bacillota bacterium
CGGAGCGGAAAATGCGGGTGACCCCTTCCGTGCGAAGGATTACCTGTTCCATCCTATCACTCCTCTCCCAGCTTAATGGCCCGGTCGACTTTCAGGCGGCCGGTGATGGCGGACAGGATTACAAAGCATACCAGCAGCATGCCAAGCATAATCGCCATGACGGTAATGAGATCCTTCACGCTGGAAAGCATCCGGAAATCCACCGTCTGGCCCGGCAGAGAGTACTGCAGCGCCAGCAGCGGCACAAACATCAGGCTGCCGATTTTGCCGATGAACACGCCCGCTACAACGGCCACGCCCGAAACAAGAATCTGCTCCGTAATGAGCATGGTCAATATCCCGCTCTTGCGCATGCCAAGTGCTCTGGAAATGCCAAACTGCAGCGTGCGGCTCTTGATGGAGATAATCCAGTAAATCATGAAGCCCACGGCGCAGATGGCGACGGACACAAGGAACGCGACACTCAGCATGCCGTTGGTGCCCTGCAGCACCGGATCGTTTTTGGCGCTGATAACCTGGTCATTGGCCGCCACCATGCTGACGAGCTTATGTTCGCTGTTCTGCAGCGCTTCCATCAGCTTCAGGTCGGACACGCCCTCCGCTTTGCGCAGCCAGAACTGGTAGGGGCGGACGGGCACCTGGTTAAAGTAGAAATCCATGCTGGCCACGATTAGCTCCTGCTGTATGGTGATGCCTTTTTCGTTAATGTAGGAAGGGCTGTACCCGGGCCAGCATTCCACCACGGCGATGACCCGCGCCTTGAAAATGCCGGCTTTGGTGGAAACGCTTATTTCGTCGCCCAATTTCAGCTTGAGCGATTCCAGCAGTCCCCGGGACACGATAATGCCGTCGGAGTTGACGATCATGGCGTTTAAGTACACGTTGATATGATAATCGTTCTGGTCCCAGCTTACCCGAATCGTTTTCCCAAACTCATAGGGGTCTATGGCCATAAAGAAATTCTCTTTGGCGATTTTACTGCCAAGACGCACGTTGACATCCGCTTCCGTGTACACCCGGGCGGCCGTTTCCACCTCGGGCAGGTATTGAATCGCTTCCGAGGGGATCTCAAAGAAGCGAACCGGCACGTTCTGGACGACTACGCCTTCGTCTTCCAAAATGGCGCTGTCGGTGGATTCATCCAGACGGCCGAAGACCTCCTCGCCTTCATCGTCGTACATCCGCCACCGGGGCATATACTGGGCGTCGGCGCCGACGGAGTAGTAGATGTTGTTCACCACGTGGGTGTTGATGGAATGGGCCGCGTCGGCGCTGAACAAGCCGACGGACAGGGTGAGGATTAAAAACAGCATCACGCCCGTATAGTCCCGGTTCCGGGCGATGCGGTTTAAGGACGCGTAAATTCCCGCCGGCCAGAAACGGCGCCCGATGGCAAAGATGGCCCAAACGATGTACGGGTAAATCCGAAGGAACAGCATGCCCGCCCCCATAGCAAAGAGCGTTGACGCGCCGTACAGCAAAACGTCCGTATTCTGCGTGGAAATCTCCAGGCCCGTTTCCTGGGCAATCCGGCGGGTCATTTCCATGGAGTAGAAAGAATAGGCGGATATGCCCAAAAACAGCACATCCAGGAAATACCGCTGCCAGAAGGGGCGTTTCCTGCGGTTTTTCTTCTGTTTTGCCTCTACAATGTTGCCGCCAACTCCCAAAACGGGCGGAATCATCATAATCATCACAAACAGTACCGCCGCCAGCACGGCCATCACCACGGTCGGAGGTTTAATCGCAATCGGCAGCGCCTTCCGGTTGACAAACGTCAGGAATCCGTTGGACGTGCCAATCATCCGCACAATCAGAAAACCAAGAGGAGGGCCGGCGGCCAGGGCCGTTCCCGCCAGAATCAGGCTTTCAATAGCGTACAGCCGCAGGATATGCCGTTTTCCGGCGCCCCGGCTTCGAAGTAGGGCAATTTCGCCCTGCTCGCTCTGCAGTTTCAAAGAAGCCACCAGAATCACATAAAAGCCCAGCAGGATGAAAATGGGCACCAGCAGCATATACAGGTTCACCATCACCTGCTGGCGAAGGGTTTGAAACTCCGCCAAAACGGTTTCGCCGGCAAAAGAGATCTTGTCCGTGCCGGTGTAGCTTAAAATAGCCCTGCGCTGTTCGTCGATGCCCTGGAGCAGATCGTCTACAGTATCCGTATCGATGGCCGTGAAATCGTAGTAAGCATAAAAGTAGGAAGCCGAAAAATGGCGCGAGAACGACGGTTCCTCGGCAATCCTTTTCTCAAAATAATCTTTCCCGCAGAACACTGCGCCCAGGCTGTTTTCCAATTTGAGACGCCAGATCGGGTCGCTTCTGTCTTTCGGCTCGACAACGCCGACAATCATGATCCGAATCCCTTCTTCGCTGTGATACATGCTGTCCAGCGTTATCACTTCGTTCATAACCATTTTGCTGCGGACAATGTATTTTTTGTTGATGACAACTTCAATAACGCCGTCGTCCCGGTCGGGGTTGAACATCCGTCCGGAGGTGACATCCACATAGTCTTCCAGGTTTTCTATGTAATGGAACACCGGGTACTCGTTTCTGTTGGTGCTACGGTCAATCAATTTCTGAAACCCTTCAAAACGGTAGACCCGCCCACTTTTTAAAACTGGAAGCTGGATATACTTCGGATTGGCGAAAACGCTTTCCGCCGCCGCCACCATACCGGCGGTGTCTTTCTCCTTAACCGACATCTGGTAGTTAAAGAGCATATATCCGGGTACGACACCCGTTTCCTGCTGGCTTTGGCCCAGATTTTTCTGCAATACCCGCTGGAGTATGCCGTTGGCATAGACGGGAATACTGAACGCAATGGCCACCGCCAATATAAGCCCGACCAGCAGCGAAAAAGCTTTCCAGCGGTTTCCCATCAGCCGGCGAAATACGATTCTAAGCATAACCCCGTTCTCCTTTTCCGGTTTTCCGGGTTAGTAAATCAGTTGATCATCATCCGACAGGCCGGACAGAATTTCCGCTTCGTCGCTGCTCATTACGCCGATCTTTACGTCCCTCTCCTGCTTATACCCGTCTGCCATTACGTAGACAAACGTGCGCTTGTTCATCGTCTGAATGGCGCGCCGCGGAACCACGATGGTATTCTCGCTCTTTTCCAGAACGCATTTAATATCCATCTGCGCGCCCAAGCGCACGTTATCCGGCAGCGGGTCAATGGGTTTCAGCTTGGGATTGGCCGACCTGGTGCCCATGGTTGATTCGACCACTTCCAGCCGGTACACTTTCTTTTCCGGGTCGTCCCTAAGCACGCCTTCGCAGATGGCCCCCAGGGGAAGATCCTCCGCGCGGCTGCCTTTATAAACCAGGAGGAGATCCGACGGGTCGGCAATCGTGCAGAAGGGGTCGGAACCCACGGCCTCGCCGATTTTAATATCCCGCCGATACACAATATAGCCGGACACAGGCGCGAAATACTGCGTCGCGCTCAGCTTTTCTTCCCGTTTCTGCATCTCGCGGCGCGCTCTCATAATGTCCAGCTGCGCCTGCTTCCAGGCAATTAAGTCGATTTCGCCGTTTTTGTACATTTCCTGCATCTTGGCAAAGCGCAGTTCGGCGATTTCCGTGATCAGGCGGTATTCTTCGACTTCTTCCTTAATATCGTCGTTTTCCGTTTCCAAAAGCAGCTGGCCTTCTTCCACCCAGTCGCCTTCTTTTATATGTATCACGCTGACCTTACCGTATGCGTATGTGGCGGAAACATCCGTCTGGTTCTGGGCCGCCACCACCGCATAGCCGGTGACCGCGTTCTCAATGTCTTTCCGTTGGACGGGGTACGTTTTATACTCTATGCGCTGTGTTTCCACCAGCGGCTCCGGAAGCAGTTCATCTTCCGTGGGGAAAAGCGCGGCGCAACCCGCAGCCAACAGCAAAGTTAACAAAATTGCAAAGATACGGAAATGCCGAATGTGCATTTTTCCCATGTTTACACCCCTTTTACCTTGTCTGGTATTGTGCACATTATAACAAAAGCTTCCATTTTTGTCTATATAAAAAATAAAAAAGATTTCAGAACGGTATCAATTCGGATAAAATTCCGGTTTTAAGATATACTAAAAACGGCCCCATCATTTGAAAGGAGCGTTACGAATGAACCACACCACCGCGTTAAACTGCAGTGTTTTGCACTGTGCTTACAATAATAATTTGAAGCAGAAGTGCTGCCTGCCGGAAATCCTTGTGGAGGGCGACACCACAACCGTTGCCGACCAGACCCGTTGCGCTTCCTTTGCGCCGAAACACGATAGCAACCCGGTACCAGAAAGCTGCACGACGACAAAGGACGCGCATGTGGCCTGCTCTGCCACCCTGTGCGCTTTCAACAAGGACGAAACCTGTGTCGCAAGGGAAATCACCGTCGACACAGAGCAGCGCAACACCAAAAGCAGCACCCAGACCCGCTGCCAGAGCTTCCGACGCCTGTAACAAAAATGTGCCGGAATATAATATTCCGGCACATTTGTTATTTACTTGCGCTTAAAGAGAATACCTAACGTACCCGGGCCGCAGTGACAGGAAATGGTCGTCGAAGCCTGGGCAACGATAATCGTTTCAAACGGGGCGTATTTCACGACGGTCTGGCGCACCATCTCGT
>JAKPBM010000027.1 GCA_029778935.1 Bacillota bacterium
ATCGGAGAAAAACCTTCAGGGTTTCAAAAGCTCCACCGGCGTGATCAAACTTGACAGCGAAGCCGAAGGGCTGATCACTAAACTGGCGGACCTTGAAAAAAGCCGGGCCGAAGTTGTTCTTCAGCAAAACCAGATAAAGTTTGCCCTGGATGCTTTGGAAAACGCCATAAAAACCGGCGGCGCCTATGCCCCGGTTTCGGTAAACACGGATCCGGTATTGTCGGGAATGGCCGTCAGGCTCAACGAACTGGAAGTCCAGAAGCGCTCGCTTCAAACCGATTACACGGAATCGCATCCGGCCGTAAAGACCCTTCAGGGACAGATCGAAGCGATGCAAAAAAAGATGCTGGCCGGCTACAAAACAAGCCTGTCTAATCTGATTAAGCAGGAGCAGACGATTTCCCGGCAACTGGGCGGCTATGAAAGTCAGATGCGCAATCTTCCCGAAACGGAGCGCGACCTGGCGCGCCTGACCCGGTTCGCGAAAGTCAACGCCGACATTTATACTTTCCTGCTGCAAAAGTACGAAGAGTCGCGCATCGTCCGGGCATCCACCATCAGCAACATCAACATTGTCGATCCGGCCAACGTTCCCAACCGGCCGATTAAACCCCAGGTGCCCAAGAACCTGCTTCTGGGGCTGGTTTTTGGCTTGGCCCTGGGTATCGGCCTGGCCTTTTTCATGGAGTATCTGGACGACACCGTCAAAAACGCCGACGAAGCCAAGCGGGTGATGGGGCTTCCGCTTCTGGCCACCATTCCACACATTTTCAGCCCCGAACGTACTGAGAACCTGGATAAAAATTCAAACTTCCGCAAACTGCTTGTCAGCTTTAATGAGCCGAAGTCTGCCGCGGCCGAAGCGTTTCGCGCACTGCGCACCAGCCTGCATTTTTCGGCCATCAACCGCGAAAAGAAAATCATACTCCTCACCAGCTCTTTCCCCGGCGAAGGAAAGAGTGTTATCTCCGCCAATCTGGCCACCATTTTTTCCCAGACCGGCGTGAAAGTGCTGCTGATCGACTGCGACCTGCGCCGCTCCGCGCTGCATGAGAAATTCGGCCTTGGCAAAACGCCGGGATTAAGCGAGCTGTTAACCGGAGACCTTTCTCCGTCGGAAGTCACTAAAGAAACAGGCGTTCCCAACCTGGAAATGATCACCGCGGGAACCAGCCCCCCCAATCCGGCCGAGCTTCTGGGATCGGAAGCCATGCGCAGCTTCCTTATGAGTCAGCGCGCGAACTCCGATCACATCATCATCGATGCCCCCCCGGTGCTGGCCGTAACAGACGCGCCGGTGCTGACAGCCGTTGCGGACGTTGTCGTACTCGTGATGGAAGCAGGAAGGGTGCCCATCAAGGCGGCTCAGCACACACGGGAAATGCTGACCAATATCAAAGCGCCCGTTGCCGGGCTTGTCATCAACGACAAAACCGGCAAAGGCGAAAGTTACGGCTACTACGGAGGCCGCTACTATCGCTATGGCAAAAACAAAGGTTATGGCTACGGATATGGTTATGGTTACGGGTACGGTTACGGCTACTATTCCGATAAAAAGCCGGATCAAAAACCGAAACACAGGAGCCGGGGGAAAATTATTGCCGGACCAAAATCGTTCTGGAAGAACATCCTCGAGAGAATAAAGAAAAGGTGAAATGATAGATTTTCACTGTCATCTTTTATTCGGTGTGGACGACGGGCCGGAAGGAATGCTTGAATCCGTCGAAATGGCCGAAGGGCTTGCCAAAGCCGGATTTGCCGCCGTTTACTGCACCCCGCACCTCATGAAAGGCGTTTACGATACCGACA
>JAKPBM010000030.1 GCA_029778935.1 Bacillota bacterium
GCTTCCACAGGAATCTCGTTGTACACGCGGATGATGATGTCCGCCGCGCGGTCGATCTGTTCCTTTGTGTGGGTGGCGGTGTAGCTTGTCCTGAGCAGGCAGCTTCCTTCCTCGACGGCGGGCGGAAGCACGGGGTTGACATAGACGCCTTCCTCCAAAAGCCTTCTCGTCAGGACCAGCGTACGCATCTCCGTATATGTCATGATGGGGATGATGGCCGTCGTGCTGTTGCCGAAGGGGATGTTGGCGGCTCTCAGGCGCTCGCGCATGTGGTTGGCGTTTTGCTGCAGCCGCTCGACCCGTTCCGGCTCGCTCTTCAAGATGCGCAGGGCCTCCAGCGCCGCAGCCGCGTTGGGCGCGGGGATCGAAGCGCTGAAAATAAAGGGACGGGCTTTGTGACGGATGTAGTTGATTACCTTCTGGGACGCGACGATACAGCCGCCCAAAGAAGCCAGGGACTTGGAGAACGTCGCCGTGATAATGTCCACCTCGTCCTCGAGCCCGTAGTGGCTGGCGGTGCCGCGGCCGCCCTTGCCGATCATGCCGAGGCCGTGGGCGTCGTCCACCAGCACCGCGGCGTTGTACATTTTCGCCAGGCGGCAGATGTCCGGCAGGTTGGCCAGGTCGCCGCCCATGGAAAACACGCCGTCGGTCACAATCAGTTTGCCGGTTTCTTTGGGCAAGCGGGCCAGAATCCTCTCAAGGTCTTCCATGTCGCTGTGGGCGTACTTCAGGGTTTTCTTCGCAAAGCTGAGCCGGCAGGCATCCACGATACTGGCATGGTTTTCCCGGTCGGAAATGATGTAGTCATGCATGCCTACCACCGAGGCGATGGCGCCCAGGTTGGTTTGGAACCCGGTGCTGAGTGTCACGGCGGCTTCCTTGCCGAAGAATTCGGCAAGCTCCTTCTCCAGCATCAAATGCAGATCGAGGGTACCGTTTAAAAACCGGGACCCGGAGCAGCCGGTGCCGTACTTTTCGAGCGCGTCCTGCGCCGCGCGAATCGTCCTGGGGTCAGAAGTCAGACCAAGGTAATTGTTGGAGCCGATCATAATCGTTCTCCGCCCGTCGATGATAACCTCGGTGTCCTGCCGGGATTCGATCGCGTGGAAATAAGGGTACAGCCCTTCTTCCATTAACTTTTGCGGCGCATCGAACTTTTCGCATTTCTCAAACAGGCTCATTTTCTCTCCTTCCTCTCGCCGGCAGATTCTGTATCCGGACAAGAATTTAATTATATTATACCAGTTTGCGTTGCAATTTGCCATGGAAACATGGTATTATTTTATCAGAAATTTTCAAAGGAGGATTTGACGTGTCGCATACCGGGAAAGTGTGCCTGGTGACGGGGGCGTCGTCGGGCATCGGCAAAGCAGCCGCACGCTTGCTTTCCGAAAAAGGCTGTGTCGTTTACGGCACGTCCCGAAAAATCCCCGCCGGGGAAGTGGTACAGGAAGGCGCCGTTTCCATGATCGCGCTGGATACGACAGACCCCCGTTCCGTCGAACAGGCCGTGCGACTTGTCGTCGAAAGGGAAGGAAAAATCGACATACTGGTAAACAACGCCGGTTCCGGCATTGCCGGGCCGCTGGAAGAAACGGAAGAAACCGCCGCCATAGGGCAGATGGACGTAAATTTCTTCGGCCCCTGGCGCATGATAAAGGCGGTGCTGCCCGTTATGCGCCAAAACGGCGGCGGAAGGATTGTAAATGTCGGTTCCGTGGCGACGTGGGTGCCCATTCCGTTTCAGACGTTTTACTCGGCGTCCAAATCGGCCCTTTCGGCGCTGACGGAGGGGCTGGCCATGGAAGTAAAGCCCTTCGGCATCCAATGCGCCATGGTGGACCCCGGCGACACAAAGACGGAGTTCACCGCCCGAAGGCGGCGCACGACTTTCGATGAAAGCGTCTACGCCGGCCGCTATGCCGCCTCTTTGGCCCGCATGGAAAAAGACGAGCAGAACGGCACGCCGCCGGAAGTGGTGGCGAAAACCATCGTGAAGGTGGCGCTTGCAAAGCGGATGCCGGCGCGGAAAGCCGTCGGGACAGGGTATAAGCTGATCTGCGTTTTGGCGCGCATATTGCCGCTGCGCCTGAAACGAGCGCTCATCGGCAAACTGTACGCATAGAAAGGGAGATTGCATGGACAGTATCAGAGCGTACGCACGGGACGAAGCCACTTTGTCCGCGGCGAAAGCAAGACTTTCCGAGCTGGTGCGGATACCCAGCGTAGGCGCGCCGGCGGAAGGCCCGTTTCCCTTCGGCAGGGAAGCCGCGCGGGTGCTGGAAGCGGCCCTGTCGATTGGCCAGAAAGCAGGTTTTGTTACGGAGAATCACGATTATTACTGCGGAAGCGTGATTCTGCCCGGCGAAGGGGAGGGGGAAGTGGGCATCATCTGTCATCTGGACGTGGTGCCCGCCGGCAGCGGCTGGATATATCCCCCCTTTGAGCTGACGGAAAAAGACGGGCTGCTCATTGGCCGCGGGGCGGAGGACAATAAAGGCTCCGTCGTGGCGGCGCTGGCGGCTATGGAGTATCTGAAAATGAGCAATGTCAAACTGCCTTTCTCCGTGCGGCTGATTCTGGGCTGCAATGAGGAAAGCGGCATGGAGGATCTGCCTTATTTCCTGAAAGTCCGCAAGGCGCCCTTCTTCTCCTTTACGCCGGACAGCGACTACCCCGTCTGCCACGGCGAAAAAGGTATTGCCGAGATGGAGCTGAACCTGGGCTGCGCGGGCGACGAGATTTTGGACATCTCCGGCGGCATGGCTTCCAACGCCGTGGCCGACAAGGCGGAGATTTTATTGGTGGAAAGCTGCGCCAAAAGGCTTCCGGAAGTATTGCCCGAGGGGATTTCCGTGGAAAAGACGGCGGCGGGCGTGTTTGTCCGCGCGGCCGGCAAAGCGGCCCACGCGGCCAAGCCCGAAGGCTCCGTCAACGCCATCGGCCTCTTGGCCTCGTTTCTGACAGATTTTGAAATTCTTAACCAGGAAAGCCGCCAGGCCAAAGCCTTCGCCTATCTGAAGAAGGTATTGGCCGATTACTACGGCGAAGGGCTGGGCATCGCCGCTTCCGACGAGAAAATGGGCAGCCTGACGTGCATTGGCGGCCTGATCCGTCTGCAAAACGGCTGTATAATGCAGAACTTCAACATCCGCTACCCCGTTTCGGCCAATATGCAGGAGCTGTTTGAACACGCAAGGAAGCTCGCCGAAGCGGAAGGGCTGGAACTCACCCTCCCGCGGGACTCGAAAGGCTATTACTTCTCGCCCGACCGGCCGGAAATCGCCGCGCTGACCAGAGCCTGCGAAGAAGCCCTGGGCAAAAAGATGCAGCCTTATGTTATGGGCGGCGGCACGTACGCCCGCGTGTTCCCCGATACGGTGGCCTTCGGCATCGGTACGGGGGAGGAGCCGACGGCCCTCGGCCCCGGCCGCGGCGGCGCCCACCAGCGGGACGAGTATATCAAGGTGGATACCCTGGCATTAGGAACTGAGGTTATAACGCGGGCTCTTCTGGAACTGGCCGCGTTAAAAAAATAAGGAGGAAAGGTGGATTCCTATGGCAGTCAAAGGTTATACGAGAGAGCAGATGCAGGAAGTAATGCACAAGCGGCGCATCCGTACGTTTTACATCGTGATCGCATTGATGGCGTTGCTGTCAGTGCTGAACGTGGTGTTTACTCTGGTGGGCATCGGCGCCCTTGCTTTCGTGACCCTTCTGATTTTCCTTTTCCTGTTTGTCATCTACGTCCGCGGCGTGGACGCGCTGGATGAGGAAGGCCATAACCCGAAGCAGTTCAAGCTGCTCAAATGGATCTTGCTGCTTGTATTCGTTGTTACCTTTGCCCTTGCCGTGTTGAGCATGTAACCTCTGAAACGAAGGAGACAGTTGAATGAAAACCAGTATCACCTCCTACAGCTATCACCAGCTGTTCAAACAGGGCTTCACAGTGTTTGACGCCATCGACCATGCCGCTTCCATCGGCGCCGACGGGTTCGAGTTTACCGAGCTGACCCCGCCGGAAGGAAAAACCAAAATCGAGTACGCCAAAGAGCTGCGGGAGTACGCCGCTTCCAAGGGGCTGCCCATCGTGGCCTACGCCATCGGCGCCAACTTCCTGCAGCAGGATCAGGAAGCGGAAATCGCCCGTGTGAAGGCGGAAGTGGACGTGGCCGAGGCTCTGGGCTGCCCGGTCATGCGCCACGACGTCGCCTGGGGATTCCCCGACTGGTACCAGGGCGTGCGTACATACGGCAGCGTGCTGCCCATTCTGGCAAAAGGCATCCGCGCGGTGACGGAATACGCCGCAAAGAAGGGCATCCGCACCTGCTCGGAAAACCACGGCCTGTTCTTCCAGGAGCCTGACCGGGTCATCGCCATGGTGGAGGCGGTGAACCACGTAAACTACGGCGTTCTGTGCGACTTTGGCAACTTCCTCTTTGCCGATCAGGACAGCGCGCTGGCAGTGAGCAAGGTCGCCCCCGTGACGTTCCACGTCCATGCCAAAGACTTCCTCTTTAAACCCGGCCAGGAAGAGCATCCCGGCGCTGGCTGGGCGGAAAGCCGCGGCAAAAACTACCTCCGCGCCACGATTATCGGCCACGGCGCCGTGCCCGTGCGGCAAAACGTCCGGATTTTGAAGACGGCCGGGTATGACGGGTACATCACTGTCGAGTTCGAAGGCCTGGAAAACACCCTGCGGGCTATCGAAATCGGCCACGCCAACCTGAAAAAGTACATTCAGCAGTAAGTATACCGCATATGCGAAAAGCCGCCCGAACGGTTCGGGCGGCTTTTTTGCTTGGCAAAAGCTCGTTGTAAACTTTGCCGCCGGTCTTTACAAATGGACACCGGTTCTGTATAATATACATAATATTCCTCTTATATTGAAACCCTTTCAATCAAGTTCACGGCCAAGGAGGCATCTTCATGTATACATTCGACCAGATCTCCGTTTTCGTTATCAACCGCCCCGGACGCATCAGCCATGTGACCGGCATTCTCACGGAAAACGATATTGACATCCGCGCTTTGTCCATGGTGGACACGACGGATTTTTCCATACTTCGCCTGATTGTCGACAAGCCCGAGCAGGCGGAAGCGGCCCTGCGCGAAAAGGGCCTGACCGTTAAGAAAACCCCCGTCATCGCGTGCAAGCTGGACGATGCGCCCGGCTCTCTCCACCGCATGATGGAAAAGCTGCGGGACAGCCAGATGATGGTGGAATACACTTACGCCATGATTCCCCGCAAGGGAGACTCGGCCTGCATCGTCCTCCGACTGGACAATCCCCAGGCGGCGGCCAACATTCTGATGGCCCACGGCTTCGAGCTGATGACCCAGGAGGAAATTTCCACCCGTGGATAGCTTTTCTCCCGCATTGCTGGCTTTAGCGGACGAAAGCGAGCGGCAAATCCGCCCCGTTTTCGACCGCATCGACGCTGTCTGCCGCGCCAACACGGCCAAAGTCATGGCGGCGTTTGCCAAAAACCGCGTTTCCGAAACGGACTTTATAGCGACCACCGGCTATGGCTACAACGACCGGGGGAGGGACAAACTGGACGCATTGTGCGCCGACCTGTTTGGCGCCGAGGACGCTTTGGTGCGCCCCCAGTTTGTCAGCGGCACCCACGCCATAGCCGCCGGGCTGTACGGCATTCTGCGTCCGGGGGACACGCTGCTGGCCGCTACAGACACGCCTTATGACACCATACTGCCCGTAATCGCGGGCGACTCCGGCGGCTCTTTAAAGGAATACGGCATCGCTTTTGCCAAAACCGCCATGCTGGAGCCGGACGGAACCTATAACGAAGCAAACCATCTTGCCCGGCTGGAACGGGACCTGCAGCAGTACCGCCCGAAGGTGGTGCACATCCAGCGCTCCCGGGGTTACGCTTTGCGCCCGTCTTTGACTGTGGCGCAAATTGGCAATATGGCCGCGCTTGTGAAACGGCTGCTGCCGGAAGCGATTGTGTTTGTGGACAACTGCTACGGCGAATTTGTGGAGGAAAAGGAGCCTTTAGAAGTCGGCGCGGACATTCTCTGCGGGTCGCTCATCAAGAACCCCGGCGGCGGGCTGGCGCCCACCGGCGGCTATATCGCCGGGAAGGCCGAGCTTGTGGAGCTGGCCGCCTGCCGGTTGGCCGTGCCGGGACTGGGCAGGGAAGCGGGCAGCTATGCTTACGGCTACCGCCTGTTCTATCAGGGCTTTTTTATGGCGCCCCATGTGGTGGCGCAGGCGCTGAAAACGGCGGTGTTTGCCGCGGCGCTGCTGCAAAACGCCGGGTTTTCCGTAAACCCCGGCCCCTTTGACTTCCGCACGGACATTATCCAGGCGGTGTCCTTAGGCAGCAGGGAAAAGCTTCTGGCGTTTCTGAAAGGCATCCAGGCCGGCGCGCCCGTCGACAGCTTTGTCACCCCCACGCCTACGGCCATGCCCGGCTACGACGACGAGGTGGCCATGGCCGCCGGCGCGTTCGTGCAGGGGGCTTCCATCGAGCTGTCCGCCGACGGGCCCATGCGCCCGCCGTTTACGGCGTTCCTGCAGGGCGGATTGACGTATGAATCGGGCCGGCTGGGCATCCTGCGGGCCGTTTCGGAAATGGGTGTGCTGTAGTGTGCGTCCATTTTGTCAAGTTTTGTTGAAAATGCGGGGGGCGGAGCCTTCCTGGTTTGTTAACAAGACTTTTTACTCATGTTACAATATTTTAAACCTATGTTCCGGCAGCAGAGGAAAAATTAGTGTTTTTCCATGCTGCCGGGCAACTTTCATACCATAGCGGCAATATGCCCTCACATTTAAGGAGTGTATAGCAAGGATGAAAATCAGACTCAGTACCGACAGCTCCTGTGATCTACCCAAATCCCTACTTCAGAAATACAACATTCATGTCGAACCGATTTCTGTTATCTGCAACGAACAGTCCCTGCGGGACGGTGTAGACATTACAACGCCTCGGCTGTTTGAAATTGTCGATAACGGCGGTTCCTGCCAGACGGCGGCCATCAATGTAGACCAGTACATCCGGATGTTCCAGAAGCTGAAGGAAGACGCCGATGTAGTGTTACATATGGGCATCGGTTCGAACTTTTCCTCCTGCTATCAGAACGCCTGCATCGCCGCCGCCGAGTTTGAAAACGTGTATGTAGTGGACTCCTGCAATTTGTCGTCGGGTATTGCCATTTTGGTGCTGGACGCGGCGGAGATGATCGAGCAGGGCCTGCCCATCGAGCAGATCATCGAGAAACTGAACGAATCGGTGAAAAAGGTAGAAACCAGCTTCGTCCTGCAGACGCTGAGCTATATGGCCAAGGGCGGCCGCTGCACGGCAGTGCAGGCGCTGGGCGCCAATCTGCTGCAGCTTCGTCCCTGCATCGAGGTCATCGATGGCAAGATGG
>JAKPBM010000039.1 GCA_029778935.1 Bacillota bacterium
ATGGCGCGCACGCCGCTGGATTCCAGCGCGATGGCGGTGACGGTGAGATCGTCGTGGACTTCCTTGCTGTATACGTCCGGGCGGTAGCCGTACAGGCGGCCGCCGATGGGCGGCGTGATAATTTCCCGGGCCGCGCCGGCCAGCAGATTAGGCATGGCAGCTTCTCCTTTCTCTGTATTCCGTGGGGGTCATATCCATAAACTGCCGGAAAATCCGGCTGAAAGACTTGGGTTCGGGGATTCCCACCTGTTCGCCGATGCATTGGATGCTGCCTTCGCCGCTTTCCAGCAGACAGCAGGCCACGCCGACACGGTAGGCGTTTAAATACCGGTGGAAACTCGTCTGGGTGGCCCGCTTAAACAGCTTACAGAAGTTGCTCTTTTCGTACCCGACGGCGGCCGCCACTTCTTCCAGCGTCAGCGGGCGGTGGTAATTTGCCCGTATGTACTCAAACGCCGTCTGGCAGCGCCGCATGGTTTCCAGCCGGCTTTTCCGCAGCCTGGGAAGCTCCGTATCGTGGGGCAAATCAAACAGCATCGAAGCCAGCGCAAAGAGAGTGCTTTTGAAGGCCCATGTGTCCGGCGCTTCCTTTCTGCCGCGAAGGGCAAGCAGCTTTTCCAAACAAGGCAGCAAAGGGGCCGCCGGGCTGCCCGGCTGCCGCGGGAACAGCAGCGGCTCGGTAAACCGAAGGGCGGCCAGCGCGGAAAATTCGCTTCCCAAAAAGGAAAAGCCCATTTCAACAAGCAAAATCCGCGCCCCCGCCTGGTCGGGGAAGGAATGCTCCTCCGCGCTGCCGATGATAAGCAGGCTGCCCGGCGTCATCCGGTAGGAAACCCCTGAAACGACGGCTTCCAGCTCGCCGGAAAGGCAGTAGAGAAGCTCGATTTCGCTGTGCCAGTGGGAGGGGAAGGCTTTCTGGTCGATCAGGGCGGCAACGGTCTGTTCGTGGCCGAGCAGCATGGGCTGGTACATGCAAAACCCTTCTTTCCTGAGCCGATTATAGCAAAATCCCAACTGTCCCACAATCCCGAAAGAAAGCAGGGTCTACCCAAAAATTGAAACCTTCCGGCAAATCCTAGCGGGTTTGGGCGACGAAGCGGTCATACACGGGCCAGGCGTCGGCGGCGTAGAACCTGTGCCCGCCCTTGCCCACGACGAGAACGCAGTTTTCCTCCGCGCCGGCGGCTTTGTAGATGGCTTTCACCTTCTCGAACCCTTCGTACACGGCGGCGATGGGAAAAATGCCGTCTGTTTCGCCGCTGACGATAACAAGCGGCCGCGGGGCGATCATTATGGCCAGATCGGGCATGTCGAGATACTGCAAAATATCGGGGATGTAGTTGCAGCAGCAGTGGTGAATGGAGAAAATCGACGCGCCGTAGGTGTTAAATGAACAAGACGGCATGACAAACCGGATTCTCGGCTCGACGCACGCGGCGTGATACGACGTGGTGCCGCCGCCGGAGTTGCCCATGATGCCCAGCCGGTCCAAATCAAGGAGGGGGAAAGCGCTTAGGGCGTTTATCAGCTGCGAAACGTCGAAAATCCGCTCGCCCAGTAAGGTTCTGCCAAGAAGCAAAGCCTGCATGGCCGGGTGGGTGCAGCCGACATGGATGTCGGTTTTCAGCTCGCCAAAGCCCCGCTGCTCCATGGCGACGGCGGCGTACCCGCGGGCGACGGCCTGCAGGGCGAAGTCCCGGTCGCCGGCGATGGATTCCGCGTCCCCTTCGAATTTGGGCCGACCAAGGGAGATATGCATCCCCGTCGAATGACCCTGCAGGCAGATGACCGTCGGCAGTTTGCCGCTGACGTGTTTCGGCACCAGCAGGTGGCAGGGAATCAAGAAGCCCGGCTCGCTCTCGAACGTAAACCGTGTCTCCGTATAGGTTTCGTGTTCCTGTACGTATTCGACGACGG
>JAKPBM010000073.1 GCA_029778935.1 Bacillota bacterium
AAAAGCCCAGTGCGATGTACATGAGATATGACATGGTCACAAGCAAACAGCCGATAGGCGCAAGCAGCAGACCCACGGCGGCAATGAGTGCCGGCAGGTACTGGAAAGACCGGGGCAGAATGGTCTTCCCAAAGAGTTTGCCGTTTGACTTCCAAAGGAGCAACAGCAAAACCACGGCCAAAAGGCCCATCGCCATCGTAAACCAGGTCAAAGGCAGCAGCATCATAATCGCCAAAGACGCCTGTACCCGGTACATGGCGTAGAACAGATAGGCGCCAAAGCCCAGAATTGTGGCGGAAACGAAAAACTCGTCCTGGAACATCAGGCGAATCAGGCCCAGCGCCGCCACCAAAACCACCAGTATGTAAGAAAGGCGGACGCCAAGGCTGTAAAGGAACATGCAGGCAAGGGCGGACAGCACCACCGTCACGCCGATGGTTGCCAGCGTAAGCCCGTGGAACACTTTTTTGGAAAGGGAAATCCCCTTCTTTGCGTCATTGCCGGCCCAAATCAGGCCGCCCGCAACGCCCGCCACGCCCAGCGCAACAAGAATCAAACCGACGACCGTTTCCGTCGTAGACAGGCCGATGGTATTGAACAGGCGAAGGCGGGAAATCAGGGTAAGCAGTATCAGGCCGACACCCGTCAGGCCGAAAATGACAAGCATGCGGTTGGCTTTCACTTCTTCCAATTGCTTTTTTTCAGAAACGGACAATTTCGCTTTCGTCGACATAGTGATTCAATCATCCTTAACCGTTTAGTATTGGCACGGGCGGGGTTAAAACTCGCCCGCCGCGTATAAAACCGCAGAGAGAAGGCATAAAGGCGCCGTCTCGCAGCGCAGAATCCGGCTTCCCAGAGAAACAAGCGAAAGCCCTGCCTTTCGGGCCGCTTCCGCTTCCTCGGGGGCGAAACCGCCCTCGGGGCCGATGAGCGCCGCGACGGTTGTCAGCGCCCGGCCGTTCAGAGCGGACTTCAGAGGGACGGTACCCTCGGTTCCTTCATAGCAGAACAGGGGCGTTTCCGCCTGCAGGGCAATCGAAAGGGCCTGTGCAAAGGGCACGACGGGGCGCACGGCGGGGATTTTCCCCCGTTCGCACTGCATGGCGGCCTCTTTAGCGATTTTCTGCCAGCGGGGCAGCTTCTCCCGGCCTGCGTCCTCCAGGCGCACAATCGAACGGGCGGAGGAGAAGGGGATGATTTCGGCAACACCCAGTTCTACCGCCTTTTGAATGATCAAGGCCAGCTTGTCCTGTTTGGGCAGACCGACCAGAAGGGTAACGGCGACGTTGGGTTCCCCCGTAACAGGCAGGGGCTGGCCCACCTCCGCCTGCACAGTGCTTCTGTCCAGCGAGGTGAGAACGCCCTCGTGGGGAATGCCTTCCGGCCCGCAGAGCGTGACCGTTTCGCCTTTGCGCATGCGCAGGGCACGGGAAATATGGTGGGCGTCCTCGCCGGAAATAGTCACCGTCTGTCCGGGGAACAAAGACTGATCCACAAAAAAGCGGGGCATGGGATTTCTCCTTTCCCCGGCCTTACAGGGTATAAGCGCCGACTTTCAGACGGAACTCCTTCGTTTCGAAGGGGCCGATTTTGGGCAGCGTTCCGTTGTCCCGCTCGGCTTTGCGGCCCAGAATGTACATGTTGCAGGGTTCGATGCCCAAAGCGTAGTCGCCGGAGCGCATGGACTTCCACTGGGTCAGAAGGGGCAGGTTTTCCTGGCTGTACGAAATATACGAGCCGACGCCCAGGGCGCGGTTTTCCGCTTTGACGGTAACAAAGCCGTTTTCGTCGGCTTTGATTCTGCGGAAGAATACATGCTCAAAGAAGTCGTCCTCGGGCGGACAGATTTTATCGGCTTCGGAAAGGCCGGCTTTGGCCTGCTCGGTGCGGGGAATCACCTCGTTTTCCGGGAAAATGAGATTCATGTCCTCGGAAAGGAAGGGGAAGCCGTAGTTGAAATGGTAAAGCAGGCAGAACTCCTCTTCAAACGCGGAGAGGTTTTCCAGCCGGTCGTAAATTTCCAGTTCGTTGCTGCCCAGCCGGGTGGTAATGCTCCGGTGCAGCAGCAGATTGTGGCCGAACAGGGCGCTTTCCCGCATGGTGCCGGATACTTCGATGAGGTATTCGTCCCCTTCCCAGTAGGCATGGGCGCAGAGGTTTTCCGCCGGCGTTACGCCGATTTTGCCGTGGACCGGGTGGTAAGTACCGTCGGTGTCGATGCTGTCGGGGCCGGCGTTGCGCAAGCCGCAGGTAAACAGCATGCCGCCGGAAACGGAACTGTTGAACTCGCCCTTGATGGGCAGGCCCCAGAGGTTGCCGGTCAGGCCGTTTTTAGCCTGCTGCGACAGGGTGACGCCGCGGAAGCGGAGATGTTGTATATCGAGACATTTGTCGGGGAGAAGCGTAAATTC
>JAKPBM010000077.1 GCA_029778935.1 Bacillota bacterium
AAGCGGGCTCGGAGACCTCTTTCGCCACGCGCTTGGCCAGCCCCTGCACGCCGGTTCTCTCTTTGGCCTGATCCGTAATTTTCAGGCTGTCCTTCTCCGCGCGCAGATTCTGCGCGGAAGAAGCGTTTTTCTCCGCGGCCGGCACCCGGGTGTTGTTGGCCGCCAGGGTAGAATAGATTTCGTTCAGCTTGACGCGATCAATCTTCATGTTCCTCACCTGTATCCTATATCGGCGCGGACCGGAATTTGTTTAGCTATTATCGCATATTCTGAACGGCCTGCTCCAACTCGTCCGCCGTCTGGATCATCTTCAGGTTGTACTGGAAACCCCGCTGGGCCGTCATCAGATCCATCATCTCGGTAATCAGATCCACGTTGGACGTTTCGCCGACCCCTTCCACAATGCGGGATTCGTTGTCGATAAAGGCCGGGCCGGACGTCTGGGACATGGCGTATTTGCCGTCGCCCAAAGCCGTCAGGCCTTCGGGGTTGCTGAAGCGGTAGAGCGCCGCCGCCTGGATGACGTCGGGGGTGAGCTTGTCGGCGGTGATGCGGTTGTGGTCCTTGTCCATCAGATAGTCGCCGTAGGGAGTGACGACAAAGGTGCCCTCCTCCTCGGCGGAGAGGGTAAACCGGCCCGCCCGGGTAAAGGAAACGGCGCCTTCGGCATTGGTGACGACGAAATACCCGTCGCCGGAGATGGTCACGTCCACTTCCTGGGCGTTCAGGTTGCCCTGGCTCAGGTTGCGGGTGATGGCGGCCACGCGGCTGCCGTTGCCGACGGTGACTTCGCTGCCGGAGACGTTGGTCTCGATCAGTTCGGCAAAGGCCACCCTTCGGGCCTGGTAGCCCATGGTGTTGACGTTGGCGATATTGTTGGCCGTTACGTTCAGGCTGGTCTGGTAGCTCTTGGCGCCCGACTTGGCGGCGTAGAACGCGTTAATCATGGCGGTTTCCTCCCTGCATTATACCTTGCCAAGCTCGTTGGTGGTCTTTTCGTTGACGGCGTCGAGCATGCGGATGGCCTGGCTAAGAATCTGGAAGTTCCGGGACGATTCAATCATGGTGATCATCTCGTCCATGACGTCCACGTTGGACAGTTCCAGCCGGTTCTGCATGATCTGGCCGGCAAACCCAACATCCGTGCCGTCAAACACGTATGTACCGTCGGCGTTCTGGACCAAAGCAGCCGCGTTTTCCGGCACCACCACGCGCAAATTGGCGGCGATGCCCTCGGGCGTCTGGATCTGCCCGGCGGGGGTCACGGTCACGTCCGACGCGGCGGCCAGCTGGATGGGCCCGTCGGTGCCTAAAACTAACGCGCCGGAGGTGGTAACTAAAAACCCGTTCTGGTTTAAGGTGAACTGGCCGTTTCTCGTAAGGGAGATGGTGCCGTCGGGGTTTTGCAGGGCAAAGAAGCCGTCGCCGACGATGGTCAGGTCCAAAGCCCTGTCGGTCTGCCAGAGGTTGCCCTGGTCTTCATAGGTAAAGATTTCGGTGGCTAGGGCGCCGTAGGTGCCGGGGCCTACTTCCTCCGCCTTCCCCTTTTCCAGCCTTACCGTCATATGTTCCCGGAAGGCGGTGGTAATGAGCGCCTGCCGCTTGTATCCGGGGGTGTTGATATTGGCCAGGTTGTTGGCCGTAACGTCCAAAGCGCGGGCGCGGGCCAGCATGCCGGCGGTGGCCGAGTAAATTGCGTTGTCCATGGTAGTGCCGCCTCCTTAATTTTCCATGTACTGCTTCATGGCGCTTTTGAGCCGGGCAATCGCCTTGGAATGGATCTGGGACACGCGGGAAACGGTGACCCCCATGACAAAGGCGATTTCTTTAAGCTTGAGTTCTTCCTTATAATACAGCGATAGAACGGTTTTTTCCTGCTCGCTCAGCGTGTCGATGAGCGTTTCCAGCTGGTTTTTCAGCTCGTCTTCCAACAGGGACTGTTCGGGGGTGACCTCCGTTGCGTCCTTGATGGCTTCCAATCTGGTAATATCGGCGTCCAGCAGCATTTCTTCCAGCGCCAATATTTGGAAGTTGGACTCTTCCTGCCGGATTTTGGCAATTTCCGCCGGGTCCAGCTTCAAGTACTCCGCCAGCTCCCGGTCGGAAGGCTGCCGGCCGTGCTTTTGCTCCAGCGCCTGGGTCGCCTCGTTTAACTCGCGCACCCTTCGCCGGGCCTCTCTGGGCACCCAGTCCTGCTTGCGCACATAGTCCACGATGGCGCCCCGCACCCGGATGGAGGCAAAGGTGTCGAACTGGATTCCTTTGCGGTAGTCGTACCGGTCGATGCAGGAAATCAGCTCGATAATGCTCTGGCTGGCCAGGTCCTCCAAATCGGCCACGCTGTTGGCCAGCGGCTGCATTTTGCGGACATTGCAGGAGACGATATAGAGGTACGATTCCAGAATCTCATTGCGAAGCCCCACATCCCGGGTTTTTTCATACCGCTCCCAGATTTCCGGCGTTATTTTGTTTTCCTTTGGTTTCGCAAAGTCCAGAAACATTTTTCAATGCCTCGCTTCTGCCCGCGTTTACGTTTAGATCTCAATAGTCCCCAGCGCCTGAATGTTCACATCCGCGTTAATCTCGCTGAAGGAAAGCACCGTGGTGTCGGGCGAGAACTGCTCGATGAGCTTGTGGTAGTACAGCCGCACCACCGGCGACGTGAGCACGACGATTTCGCCGACGTTTTCGCGCATTTTCTTTTCCTCCAGCACGTGGGCGGTGACCAGCCTCTGCATTACATCGGGGTCTAAGGAAACGTAGGACGTGTTGCCGTTTTTCTTCACGCCCGACATGATGAGGTTTTCCACGTTGGGGTGGAGGGTGATGACCTTCAGGCTGCCGTTGGGGGCGAACTTGCGCGTAATCGTGCGCTTGAGCGACTGCCGGACGTACTCGGTCAGCAGATCCGTATCTTTGACGGTGGGGGCGAACTCCGCCGCCGTTTCTATAATGGTTTCCAGATCGCGGATGGAAATACCCTCGGCCAGAAGGTTGCAAAGGATTTTCTGCAAATCGGCCTTGGAAAGGATGGCGGGCACGGTTTCCTCCACCAGATCCTTGTTGGTCTGCTTCAGATTCTCCAAAAGCTGGTTGACCTCTTTGCGGCCCAGCAGCTCGTGGAGATGGCGCTTGATGACTTCCGAC
>JAKPBM010000079.1 GCA_029778935.1 Bacillota bacterium
GGCGGTGAAACGGCGGAAATGCCCGGGTTTTACGAGGAAAACGAGTACGATTTGGCCGGTTTTGCCGTGGGTTTGGGCGATCTGGACCGAATGAGCGACAAGGAAAAGGTGCGAAAAGGCGACGTGCTGCTCGGCCTGCCCTCGTCGGGCGTGCACTCCAACGGGTTTTCGCTGATTCGCAAGGTGTTCGGCAACGACGGCGCGCGTTATCACACGTACAGCGGCGAGCTGGGCGCCACTTTGGGAGAAACTTTCCTTACACCGACGAGAATCTACGTCCGCCCGCTGCTTGCGTTAGCGGAACAGGGTCTTATGAAGTCGGCGGCCCACATCACCGGCGGCGGGTTCTTTGAAAACATTCCCCGGGCGCTGCCGGAAGGCCTTTCCGCCCGCATCGACCGGGCGGCGTGGGACGTTCCGCCCGTGTTCCGCCTGATTGCCAGGGAAGGGAACGTGCCCGAGCGGGACATGTTCAACACGTTTAACATGGGCATCGGCATGGTGCTGGTCTGCGCCCAAGAGGATGCCGACAAGGCCATGGCCCTCCTACAGCAGGAAGGGGAAAGCCCCGTCCTGCTGGGCGAAGTGGCGGAAGGCGGCGAGGGGGTACTTCTGTGAGGAAAGCCCAAATCGCCGTGTTCGTTTCGGGCGGCGGCACTAATTTGCAGGCCTTAATCGACCAGGCGGGCAAAACGCTTACCAGCGGGGAACTTGCCCTGGTGGTGGCGGACCGGCCCTGTTATGCCAAAGAGCGGGCGGAAAAGGCCGGCATCCCCTTTGCGGAAGTCCCGAAAGGGCCGGCGTTTGAGCGGAACGTGCTGCAGCTGCTAAGAGAAAAACAGATTGACTTTATCATACTGGCAGGGTTTCTAACCATATTGAGCGCCGACTTTGTGTCGGCCTATCAAAACCGCATCATCAATGTGCACCCGTCGCTGCTTCCGGCGTTCGGCGGGCCCGGATTCTACGGGCTGAAAGTCCACAAAGCCGCTTTGGAGCGGGGTGTCAAAATCACGGGGGCGACGGTGCACATCGTAAATGAAGTGCCCGACGGCGGGCCGATTCTATTGCAAAAGGCCGTGGCCGTGCGGGACGACGACACGCCGGAAACGCTGCAGCGGCGGGTCATGGAGGAAGCCGAATGGGTTCTCCTGCCCCAGGCCGCCGAGCTAGTTTCCCAGGCGATTCTAAAGGGGGAAGAGCCGTGGAAGTAACCGAATATATCCGTTCCAATCCCTATCCCGGCCGCGGGATTTTCGTGGGGCTGAACGAATGCGGCACTAAGGCCGTATTGGCCTACTTTATCACCGGCCGCAGCGTCAACAGCCAGAACCGGGTGCTGATACCTGTTGGCGACGGGGCCATGACGAAAGCCTACGACGAATCGAAAATGACGGACCCGAGTTTGATTATCTACGCCCCCGTACGGGTGTATGAGGGGAAAACGGTGGTCACCAACGGCGACCAGACGGATACCATCGTTTCTTTCCTGGAACAGGGCAAAACCTTTGAGGAGGCCCTGCAGACCCGACAGGAAGAGCCGGATGCGCCCCACTACACCCCGCGCATCAGCGCGCTGGTGGAGGTAAATGAAGGTGTTCTTTTCGCAAAGTTTGCCATTCTCCGCAAAGGATACGGGGAAACCGTGCGGGAATTTTTTGCCTATGACCAGTTTACGCCCGGCACGGGCCGGCTGCTGCACACCTACGCCGGCGACGGCAACCCTTTGCCGTCCTTTACGGGCGAGCCGAGAGAACTCCGCTTTTCCGGGGAGAGTATCGTAACCGATTTGTGGAAAGCGCTGGGCGAGGAAAAACGCGTGTGTCTGTGGGTGCGCACCATCGACCTTTCCACCGGGGTGACGAAAACGGTCATCCGCAACCGCCATGAGGAGGAGCAGGAATGAAGGAATACACCTTAAAATACGGCTGCAACCCCCACCAAAAGCCGGCGCGCATCTTTGCTTCCGACGGGGAGCTACCCATCCAGGTTGTGAACGGACAGGCCGGGTACATTAACCTTCTGGACGCGCTGAACGCCTATCAGCTGGTGCGGGAGCTAAAGGAAGCGTTGCATCTGCCCGCTGCCGCGTCGTTTAAGCACGTAAGCCCGGCGGGGGCGGCGGTGGGCCTGCCCCTTTCGGAAACGCTTAGAAAAATGTACTTTGTGGAAGAGGAGGAGCTGTCGCCTTTGGCCTGCGCGTATGCCAGAGCGCGGGGGGCCGACCGCATGTGCTCCTTCGGCGACTTTATCGCCCTGAGCGACGAATGCGACGAGTCCACGGCAAGGCTTATCGCCGCGGAAGTGTCCGACGGCGTCATCGCCCCGGGATACACGAAAGAAGCGCTGGAGATTCTCAAAACCAAGCGCAAGGGGGCGTACACGGTCATCCAAATCGACGAAAGCTACCGCCCGCCGGAAATGGAAATCCGCACCGTCTACGGCATCACCTTTGAGCAGCGGCGCAACGACTGCGTCATCACGCCGGAGCTGCTTTCTAACGTCGTAACGAAGAACAATACCCTGCCCGAGGAGGCCAAGCGGGATTTGACCGTGGCCCTCATCGCGCTGAAATACACTCAGTCCAACTCCGTCTGCTACGCCATGGACGGGCAGACTATCGGTGTGGGCGCGGGGCAGCAGTCCCGCATCCATTGCACCCGCCTGGCCGGCGGCAAGGCCGACTTGTGGCGGCTTAGGCACCATGAAAAGGTGCTCTCCCTGCCTTTCCGGGAAGGCTTAAGCCGGCCCGAGCGGGATAACGCCATCGAAGCCTATGTTTCCGGCGAAAGCTGGCGGGTCACTTCTCCTGAAACTTGGCCGCTGTATTTTGCCAAACAGCCGCCGGAGTTTTCGGACGAGGAAAAGAAAGCGTTCCTTGCCGCGTTTGAAGGCGTTTCTTTGGGCAGCGACGCGTTCTTCCCCTTTGCCGACAACATCGAGCGGGCCAGGGAAAGCGGCGTGTTGTACATTGCCCAGCCCGGCGGGTCCGTGCGGGACCAGGAAGTAATTGCAAAGTGCGACGAGCTGGGTATTGCCATGTGCTTTACGGGCCTGCGCCTGTTCCACCACTAAGGGAGGTCAGCATGAAGGTTCTCGTTGTGGGAAGCGGCGGGCGCGAGCACGCGCTGGTGAAAGGCATACTGAGAAACCCCGCCGTAACGGAAGTCTACGCCCTTCCGGGCAACGGCGGCATCGCAAAGGAGACGAAAGTTACCTGCGTCCCCGGCAATGCCGAGGACGTGGCGGCCGTGGCCGCTTTTGCCGCTTCCGTTGACGATTTGGCGCTGGCCGTCATCGGGCCGGACGACCCGCTGGCGCTGGGGCTGGCGGACGAGATTCGCAAACTGGGCATCCCCTGCTTCGGCCCGTCAAAAGCCGGGGCGCAGCTGGAAAGCAGCAAGATATTCGCCAAGGAATTTATGCGCCGGCACGGCATCCCCACGGCGGATTTTGCCGTGTTCAACTCGCTGGACAAAGCGCTAACATACGTGGAGGAAGCAAGCCTGCCTTTGGTGGTCAAGGCCGACGGCCTGGCAAAAGGCAAGGGCGTAACAGTCGCGCGGACCCGGGAGGAAGCAAGGGAAGCCGTCCGGGCCTGTCTGGAACAGAAAGTGTTCGGCCAAAGCGGCGAGCGGATTTTGATTGAGGAGTGTCTGGAGGGGCCGGAAGTAACCGTTCTGGCCTTTTGCGACGGGGAGACGCTGATTCCCATGGTGCCCTCCATGGACCACAAGGCCGCCTGCGACGGAGACAAAGGCCCCAACACGGGCGGTATGGGCGTTATCGCCCCCAACCCCTTCTATGACGCGGAAACGGCGGCCCTTTGCGAAGAGCGGATTTTCCGCCCCACGCTGAAAGGGCTGCAGAAAGACGGCCTGCCGTATCGGGGATGCCTCTATTTCGGGCTGATGCTTACCAAAGACGGGCCGAAAGTCATTGAATACAACAGCCGCTTTGGCGACCCCGAGGCCCAGGCGGTGCTGCCCCTGCTGGAAACGGACCTTCTAACAATTCTTCTGGCCACGGCGGAGGGCAGACTCAGGGAAACCCAGGTGCGTTTTTCCGACAAGGCCTCCTGCTGCGTCGTGCTGGCGTCCCAGGGCTATCCCGGAAAGCTGGAAAACCAGGGCGTTACCCTTGCCTTACCGCAAGACCTGCCGGACGTAACGCTCTACCACGCGGGCACCAAACTGGAAGGCGGCCGGCTGGTCGTATCCGGCGGGCGCGTGCTGGGCATTACCGCCGTGGCCGACACGCTGGAGCAGGCCATCGCCAAGGCTTATGAATTCTTGACCGAATGCCTTTTCTACAAGGCCCAGTATAGAACCGACATCGGGCAGAAGGCATTAACATACCTTGCCGGCGACAAAGAAAGGAAGAAGTAGCGTGGTTTACCGCCTGTACACCGAAAAAAAGCCCGGGTTTGACGAGCAGAGCAAAGCCCTTCTGG
>JAKPBM010000090.1 GCA_029778935.1 Bacillota bacterium
GGGATCCCCGTCTATTCTGCGAATCGACATTAACGAAGTATCCGATTGGCAGCTCTTGCTCTATCCGGGGCTTTCCTCCGACGTGAAGGAAGGTATTCTGGCCCTGCGGAACGAGCTGGGCCGCATCCGGTCCCTGGACGAACTGGCGCATGTGCCAGGCATCGGTATTTCCACACTAAAAAAACTATACACCCTGTTCTATATCCGACCCTTAGGTTCGGGAACCAAATTTCACTACGCCACAGGCAGGATTGAGGAGTTGCAATGAGAATCTTAATTGTTGACGATGAAAAGCTGTTAGTCAAAGGCATCAAGTTCAATCTGGAGAACGAAGGCTACGAAGTGGACGCCGTGTACAACGGCGAAGACGCCCTTGCCCTTGCGCAGGAACGGGAGTACGACCTGATTATCCTGGATCTCATGCTGCCGAAGATGGACGGACTGGAAGTGTGCCGCCACATCCGCGAGTTTTCCAAAGTGCCTATTATCATGCTGACGGCCAAAGGCGAAGACACGGACAAGCTGATCGGCTTTGAGTACGGCGCCGACGACTATCTCTTAAAGCCCTTCAACATCATGGAGCTGAAAGCCCGCATCCGCGCCATTCTCCGCCGCTCGGCGACGACGAAGGCGGCCAGCAAGACGGAAAACGAATCCAAGCTTGACGGCGGCGGCATCACGCTGAGTTTAAACGAGCGTATCGCCTACGTGGGCGACCGTCCGGTGGACCTGACGCCGAAGGAATTTGACCTTCTGGAGCTGCTCATGCGTTCCGCCAACTGCGTGTTCAGCCGCGAAGCGCTTCTGAACACCGTTTGGGGCTACGACTACCCGGGTGATATCCGCACTGTCGACGTGCATATCCGGCGCCTGCGCGAAAAGCTGGAGGACAACCCCGCGGAACCCCAGCATATTATGACGAAATGGGGCGTCGGCTACTATTACAAGATCTGACATGCGTTCCGATATACGGTCTGAACCGAAGCAGGCGCTGAAAAAATTCCGTTTTTTCAGCGCCTTTGTCACCAAATTGAATGGATTCGGCTTTCTCGTCGCGCTGATCCTCGTCATACTGCTGAACACCGTCCCGCTGTACCACGCCCAGAATATTGCCTTCCGCGCCCGCGAAAAGTCCATGCGGGAGCACGCGGAAAGCATCGCTCAGATGCTCGGCTCGCTGGATCAGCTGACGCGGGAGGAAATGCCGCTTTTGGCGGCGCGGTTTGCCCCGCTGCCCGCAGAGCGGCTGATTGTGCTGGACAAAAGCGGACAGGTGATCTACGACAGCGTCACGTCCGACAACCGGATAGGCACGCGCATGTTAAGCTCCCAGACGGCGACGGCCATGAACGGCAACGTCCATTTTTCGTACCAGTACCGGGAGTCCGGCTTCTATTCTCAGATTGCCATGCCGGTCAGCTACAAAGGCACGATTACGGGCGTAGTGTTCCTATCCTACCTGGATTCGGAGCTGGGCACCCAGCTGGAAGCCGTCCGGCACGCCTGCGCCGCCATTTCCCTGTTTGTTGTCGTGCTCTTTGCCGCTTTTACCGTGCCTTTGTCCATACAGTTTGCAAAGCAGATGCAGATTATCCGCGATACGTTTGCCAAAATGGCCAAAGGCGATTACCATGTGCGCCTGGACGAATCGGGCAGCGACGAGTTTGCCAATCTGCGGCAGGAGCTGAATCGGCTCAACGTCGCCCTGGCCGACACGGAGGAGATGCGCCGGCGCTTTGTGTCCGACGCCTCCCACGAGCTGAAAACGCCTCTGGCGTCGGTGAAGCTGCTGTCCGACTCCATTCTGCAAACGCCCGATATGAGCCGGGAGCAAATTCATGAGTTTTTAACCGACATCAACAACGAAATCGACCGTTTGACGCGCATTTCCGGGCGCCTGCTGCAGCTTTCCACCCTGGAAGACAAGTCCATCCAGGAATCCTTCCGCCCCACCGACGCCAAAGCCGTGGCGGAGAACGTCTGCCGCATGCTTACGCCTTTGGCCAAGGTCAGCAACTGCAACATCCGCCCCGAGCTGGCCGAAGGCTGCTATGTAGTGGCCAACTACGACGTTTTGTACCAGATTTTCTATAATCTGGTGGAAAACTCCATCAAATACAGCGGCTGGAACAACGAAGTACGCATTTTCCTGTACACAAAAGAAGGCAAAGTCTACTTCATCGTGGACGACGACGGCGAAGGCATCCCCGAAAAAGACCTGGAGCGCATTTTCGACCGTTTCTACCGCGTGGACAAAGCGCGGGCGAGAAGCACGGGCGGCACCGGGCTGGGCCTTTCCATCGTGGCCACGGCGGTACACAACTGCGGCGGAACGGTAAAAGCCGAGAACCGGCCCTCCGGCGGCGCGCGTTTTACCGTTGTTTTCCCGCTGGCCCCTGCAGAAGAAGGCGGTGAGTTTGATGGCGAGTAAAACCAGGCTCATTTTTCTGATTGTCATGGGCGTTCTTGCCTTTGGCGCCGTGCTGACGGCGCTGCTTGTCATCTTTCTTCCGGACAACGACAACTATAAAACCCTCTGGTATGTGCGTAACCCGAACGCCAAGCAGACGGGCGAGCTGTTTGTGTCGGAAAAGCGGGCAGTGGTTCCCGGCCCGGGCAGCAAACTCACCTCTACGCTTCTGAACCTGCTCCTTTCGGAACCCCAGTCGGATGAGCTGATGTCCCCCTTCCCCGCGGGCACGAAAGTGCTGCGATCCCAGCAGGAGGGGCAGACGCTGTCCATCGATTTTTCCGCCGAATACGCCAAGGCCGACCCGTTTACCATGTCCATGGCGGAATACTGCCTTGCCGCAACGCTTACCGGCGTCAGCGACGGGGCCGAAAGGGAGGAAATCCTCTATTTCCGCATCACCATTGAAGGAAATCCCCACCCCTACTATTCCGACACCTTCTCCCTGGCGGATTTCTTGACCGACGGATTCGCCCTCATCCCCTACACCCGCACGGTCACCCTGTATTACCCGCACACCAACAACCTGTACCTGGTGCCCCGGCAGGAGCAGATTATGCTTTATTCGGAAAACGACCTGCTCGCATCCGCGTTAGACTCTCTCCTGCACGGGCCTCAGGATAACCCCGCCTTAGCCATCGCGCCGCCGGATACGTCGGTGCTGTTTGTCGGCGTCATCGACGGGGTGATCACCGTCAATCTGTCCCGGGACTTCCTAGACTATGCCAGCGTGGACAAGTCTCAGGCCAGGCTGATGCTGTACTCCATCGTGAACACCCTGACGGGGCTGGTTTCCTCCAACTCCGTCCGGTTTTTAATCGAGGGCGAGGCCATATCCTCCTACGGCGGCATCCCGCTGTTAGAACCCCTTTCCCGCGACACCACCATAATTTTCGGCGCATAACCGCAGAAAGCATATCGGGTCCTGGGCAGCCGTTTTCCGCGGCCTGCCTTTTTCTTTAAAAAAGCCCCCGCGGACAGTTCCGCAGGGGCTTATGCCTATTTGCTTTACTTCAGGAGTTTGCGCGCGTAGGAAACGATGCCGATCAACACAACGCCGATGGGAAACGCCACCCAGGAAATGTACCACAGGTTGCCGAATACGCCCAGCAGCAGAAACACCATCGTCGCTGTGAGCATGATAACGCCGGACAGGCTGTTTTCCCAGTTCCCGGACACAAGATCCATCACCAGTTCCAGAATCCCGCATATAATGCCGCCCACCGGGAAAAACACCCACGCGACACCCCACCGTTTGCCGATAAAGCCTACCAGAAAGAACGCCAGCGTCGCCATCAGCATAACAAGGCCCTGCATGTCGTCCACCTTATGCGGCCGTTTTCTGTTTTCCGCGGCGCGCTCTCTGTTGTACCGCTCCACATTGTAACGGGACCGGGAGAGCGCGGCGTGAATAAGCAGCGTCACGCCCACGGCGATTAGCAGCATGAATACCGACGAGTACACGTCGTCGGACCACCCATCCGGCACGGGCAGCTCCTTCGCGCCGTCCATAAAGATAACGGCCAGCAAAACGCAGGCAACGCCTGACGCAATCAGCGCGATAAAGCGCTTTTCAAACCGTTCCGTTTCCTCTTTGGGGTAAAGGACGTCCACTTCCGGGTGGCTTTTTATGAAGCCGTCATGCCGCAGCCCGCCGACAACCAGCATCGTAAGCCCCACCAGGCCGACCATCAGAAACGCCATGGTGGCCAGCGTATCGGATACGCCCGCGCCCTGCAAAAACAGCAGCAGCGAAAGCCCCAAAATGAGCACGCCGACGCCCAGCGGGATGATTCTGGCATACCAGCGCATGTGGCGGTCATAGGCTTTGGCATTTTCCTCCGCAGAAAAGCGCTCCTCCGCCCGGGCGGCTTCCTCCGCCAGTACCGCCTGTTTGCTTTCCTCTATAGCCTGCACATCCTGCCGCAGCAGTTCGTCCATCGTGCAGGAAAACATTTCGCACATGGCGAGCAGCTTCTCAATTTCCGGATACGCCGCGCCGCTTTCCCATTTTGACACCGACTGGCGGGACACGTCCAGCCGCTCGGCCAGCTGTTCCTGGGTAAGCTGATGTTTCTTTCGCAGATACTGAAGATTTTCCGAAAATCCCATGGGAAATCCCCCTTTGTTTGTTGTTTGCGTGGCTTTATTATACCGCATACACGGCCCGGCCACCACCAATTTCATGCCGCATTCGCTTTTTTGCCTGTCAACTTTCGGTTGCGCGCCGTGTTTTGGCCCGCTTCTTCTTGCCAAACCGCCGGTTTTGGAGTATGATAGTAAAAGTTTTGAACGGAAAGGTCTGAAGTTTCGTGACGAAACGCAAAACAGGCGGCACATGGTGGCTGACCGCCGTTATCCCTCTTTTTTGGTTTTCCCTGTATACATACTCGCCGTATCTGACGGACCATATCGTCTCCCTGGGCGCTTCCTTAGGCTTTGCGGGTACGATTTCCGGCCTGTACGGCTTTACGCAGATGCTGCTTCGCATCCCCACCGGCATCTGGTCGGACCGAATCGGCCGGCGGAAGCCCTTTGTCATCGCCGGCTGCCTTTTGGCATCGGCCTCGGCGGCGGGGCTTTTCATATCTAAGACGCCGGAGATGGTGCTTGTGTTCCGGTGCCTGGCGGGCATGGCGGCCACCTGCTGGGTGCAGATTTCCGTTCTGTACACCACCCAGCACAGCCACAAGGCCTCCGGCGCCGTTTCGTCCGCGCTGGCGCTAAACACCTTCGGGCAGCTGGCCGGCGTCGCCGCGGGCACGTTCATCACCGTGTTTGCCCCCGTGTCTGTCACCTTTCTGGTCGGCTGTATCGGCGGCATGGCCGGCCTGGTTTTGAGCCTGTTTGTGCCCGAAACGCCTCACGTCCGCCCGCAGGGAAGCATTCTGCGCACCGTTCTGGCCGACAAAGCCGCGTTGTACCGGCTGCTGGGGGCGTCCGCCCTTGCCGTGCTGGCGCAGATACTGCTGTTTGGCGGGCCGTACGGCTTTGCGCCCAGGGTGGCCAAAGAGCTTTTCTCCGCTTCGCCCATGCAGATGGGCTTTCTGACCATGGCCAGCTCCTCCGCCATCGCTCTGGCAAACCGCTTTGTAAGCCCCGGCCTTTCCAAGCGCCTTGGGGAGAAGAATACGCTTTTAGCGGGCTTTGCCGTGTGCTCTTTGTATTTTCTGACGGTGCCGTTTATGGG
>JAKPBM010000244.1 GCA_029778935.1 Bacillota bacterium
GTCGCTGGCGGGGTACTTTGTGACCTACGACGACGAAAGCATCTCTCTGCACCTTTTTGACCATCTGGAAACGGAAGTGCCGTTGGCCAAAGGCGGCGTGCCCCTTTTGGTGGAGACGGACTATCCGAAAATGGGCAAAATCCGCATCACCGTGGGCAAGGACGGGCCGGTGCCGGCCTTCACCCTGCGCGTGCGGGTGCCGGGATGGTGCAAAGAGCAGTACGCCCTTTCGGGCGCGGCGTGCGACGTGTCGTACGAGAAAGGCTATCTCGTGCTGAAACGGGCGTGGCAGCCGGGGGACAGCGTCGAAATCGACTTCCCCATGGAAATCCGCCGCGTCTACGCCGACGCGAAGATTCACTACAACCTGGGCCGGGTGGCGCTGTGCCGCGGGCCTGTGGTGTATTGCATTGAAGACGCGGATTTCGGCATGCCTGTACAGCAAATCGCTTTACCGCAGGAGGCGGAACTTGTCGAAGCCGAAGGCGGCGACTTGCCAAGGATTACCGGGCAGGCCCTGGCCGCCGTTTCCGAAGGGCAGGGCGAATTGTACACGGAGACGCCGCCGAAACTCATCCCCGTTCCGTTTACCGCCGTTCCTTACTATTCCTGGGGCAACCGGGAAGCGGGCGGCATGCTGGTCTATATCCGAGAAGTAAGGTGAACCCCTTTTGAATAGCAAAAAAAACAAGGCCGAAGGCCCTTCGGCCAACACCATTTTCGCGATCATTCTTTCCTGGTACTTCCTTTTCTACTTCTACGAATGCATCACCTCCACCTACTGGGTGAAATACCTGGACGCCTACGGGCTGTCCTCGTCCCGCATCGGCACCATCACGTCTTTGGGGTCGGTGCTGGCCCTGCTGATTCAGCCGATCTGGGGCGCAAGGACAGACAAGGCAAAGTTCAAAAACAACGTGCAGACCCTTGCGCTGCTGGGCACCATGGCGGCGATTTCGCTGCTATTTCTGCCCGTGCCCGTCGGCTTCATCGCGCCGTTCCTGCTGATGGTTTATTTGGCCTTCCAGTTTTTCGAAGCGCCCAGCGTCTTTTTAAGCGACACCATCGCTTTGGAAAACCTGGAGAAAACGGGCCGGCCCTTTGGCAAAGTGCGGCTTATGGGCTCTTTGGGCTGGGCTGTGTCGGGGCTTGTAATCGGTGTGCTGCTGGGGAAAAACGTGGAGCTGTTTGCCCCGCTGGCGATTGTGACGGGGCTGGGGCTTCTGACCATTCAGCGGATGATGCCCAAAGTCCCCGGGCACATGGTGAAAACCGGCCGGTCGTACCGCTCTATGGGCCGGTTTCTGAAAAACAAGGCGGTGTATCCGGTGCTTATCGCCGAAGCGGGCTTTTCCTTCGGCATGAACATGGCGAGCATTTTCATGATCAAGCGGTTTGAGCTGTTAGGCGGGTCCACGGGCATGTACGGCCTGTTTTTGTGCCTGGCGACGATTCCGGAAGTGCCGTTTTTGTTCTACGGCGACCGGCTGGTCAAACGCTTCGGGTCGACGAAGGTGCTCATCGCCGTGGCGATTGCCCACTTTATCCGGTTTTCCTACATTGCCTGGATGCCCGCCTGGGGGTACATCTTCGGCGTCATACTGGTGCAGGGCATTCTGGTGCTGCGCATCTACTGCATCACCACGTACATCAACCGCGTTTCCCCGCCGGAGCTGAAGGCCGCGGGGCAGATGCTCTATTCCACCACGTCCACCGCTTTCCGCGCTTTGGGGAACTTTGTGGGCGGCATTCTGGTGGATAAGGTGTTCGGCGGGTCGTACTCGGGCGTATTCTGGGTGGCCGGCGGCATCTGCCTTTTGACGGGGGTCTGGGTCTGGGTTTCCATGCGGAACCAGGGGGAAGCCGAAGGCCCCGTGCAGGTGGAGGTTGTTCTGGCGGACAAGGCATCTTCCGGCAGTTGACAATTTTCGCAAATCCTCATATAATAAAACCAAACATAATACTTCTGCGACAGAGTGTGGAGATCGCGCAGAGAAAAGGCAAAGAGCGCTTTGCCTTTTCTCTGCGTTTTTGTTTTTACAGAGAAAGAGGGGGCCGGCATGGTTTTTAAAAGGGAAGCGGACGTGATCGTCATCGGCGGCGGCGTGGTCGGCACGCTGATTTTACGGGCTTTGTCCCAATACCGCCTGCGCGTTCTGCTTTTGGAAAAGGGAAACGACTTTGCTTCCGGCGCCACCCGGGCCAACAGCGCCGTCATCCACGCGGGGTTCGACCCCAAGCCGGGTACGGCCAAGGCGCGCCTGAATGTCCTGGGCAACGCCATGTACCCGTCTTTGTGCGAACAGCTCAAAGTGCCGTACATACCGCTTCCGTCGCTGGTGGCGGCCTTTTCGGAGGAGGAAACCGCGACGCTGGAGAAGCTCTTGGAACGGGGCAAATCCTACGGCGTTCCGGGGCTTTCCCTTTTAAACCGAAAGGAACTGTTGGAAAAAGAGCCGAACCTGTCGGATTCGGCGGTAGCGGCTTTATACGCGCCGTCGTCGGCCATTGTCGCCCCGTGGGAAGTGGCCATCGCGGCGGCGGAAAACGCCTGCCAGAACGGGGCGGAAGCCCTGCGAGGGCGGAACGTTGCGGCTATTACGCGGCAGAACGGCCGGTTTGTGCTCACCGTGGAAACAGCGGACGGCATAGAATATTACGCCTGCCAGTGCCTAGTCAACGCGGCGGGGGTTGCCGCCGACGACATTCTGGCCAAAATCACCGAGCCGGACTACAAAATTATGGGCCGCCGGGGCCATTACTTCGTGCTCGATAAGCCGGCTTCGTGGATTATCAAAAACATCCTGTTCCCCTGTCCGACGGAAAAGGGCAAGGGCGTGCTCATCCTGCCCGAATTCCACGGCCGCATCATGCTGGGGCCGGACAGCGAGTCCATCGACGACAAGACCGACACGGCCACCGTCGAGGAAGGTTTAGCCCGGGTCAAACAGGCGGCCCAGTCGTACCTCTCCGTGCCCATTCCGTGGCGGTATTTAATCCGCACCTTTACCGGCGTGCGCCCCACGCCCAGCACCGGAGACTTTATTATCCGTAAACACCCGACGGTGCCCGGTTTAGTCGAAGCGGCGGGCATCGAGTCGCCGGGCCTTGCCTCCGCGCCGGCCATTGCGCAGGAAGTGGAGCGGCTGGTGCTGGACGTTTTGGGCGGCGCCGAACGGAAAGACTTCCGCCCCGAGCGGCAGAAACACGCCGCCCACAGGGACAATAAGGACAACACGCTTGTCTGCCGCTGCAACAAAGTGACCCGCGGGCAGATTCGGGACGCCATCGCCGGGCCTTGCGGCGCCCGGACGGTCAAAGGCGTGAAGCTGCGTACGGGGACGACCGCCGGCGCCTGCCAGGGCGGCTTTTGCCTGCCGGACATCGTGTCCATTCTGGCGGAAGAGCTGAACATTCCCAAAGAGCAGGTGCTGTACGACGGGCCGGGGTCGTATGTGGTGACCGGCCCGACAAGGAGGGGCGAGGAATGAGAACGGATTTTGACGTGGTGGTTGTGGGCGGCGGCGCAGCGGGCATGGCCGCGGCTCTTGCGGCTAAAGACAAGGGGGCCAGCGTGGCCCTTTTGGAGACCGAGCCGTATCTGGGCGGCGTGTTGCCCCAGTGCATCCATTCGGGTTTCGGCCTGCACACCTTTTCGGAAGAGCTGACAGGCCCCGAATTTGCCGCCCGCTACGCTGAAAAGGTTTTAGCAAGCGGTATTGCCGTGTTCTGCGA
>JAKPBM010000158.1 GCA_029778935.1 Bacillota bacterium
CCAGAAAGAGGCCCAAAAGCGCGTGCGGGAGCTGCATATGTACGACGTGCTGCGGGCCGACCGGTGTATTTCCGTAAACTCGTTGGAAGCCAGAGTGCCGTTTGGGGATTTGAATTTTGTGAAATACGTCATGTCCGTCGACCCCGAACTGAAGCTGAACCGCTACGGCATGGGGAAATACCTGCTGCGGCACGCCTTTGAAGGGTTAGGTTACCTTCCGGACAACATCCTCTGGCGGGAAAAGGCGGCTTTTTCCGACGCGGTGGGCCATTCCATGGTGGATTACTTAAAGGAATACGCCGAAAACTGCTACACAAACGAAGAATTTGAAGAAAAATGCAAAACATATACGCATGCCCGCCCGTTTACGAAGGAATCCCTGCTCTACCGGGAGATTTTTGAGAAATACTACCCCGGCCAGGCGCATATGATCGCGGATTTCTGGATGCCGAACAAGGAGTGGGAAGGCTGCAACGTCAACGACCCGTCGGCCAGAGTCCTTTCCAACTACCGCAACAGCGGGAAATAGAAACACGGAGGAAACTGTATGGCAAACTGTGCAATCGTGGGAGTCAACTGGGGAGACGAGGGCAAGGGGAGAATGGTCGACCTTCTGACCGAGGAGTTCGACGTGGTTGTCCGCTACCAAGGCGGCGGCAACGCCGGCCACACGGTTATCAACGAACACGGCAAATTCGCCCTGCACCTGCTTCCTTCCGGCATCTTCCGGAAGGGCGTGGTGAACATTCTGGGCAACGGCGTGGCGCTGGACCCGGAAAACCTCGTGCTGGAAATAGAGGATCTGGACTGTAAAGGAATTTCCATTACACCAGAAAACCTCAAAATCAGCGACCGCGCCTCCCTTCTTATGCCATGGCACAGGGATTTGGACGCGCTGGAAGAAAACCGGCTGAAAGACAAAAAATACGGCTCTACCAAACAGGGAATCGCCCCGTTTTATTCGGATAAGTTTCAAAAGAAAACCGTTCTGGCCGGCGAGCTGTTTTATCCCAAGCAGCTTCGGGAACATTTAGCCGGCCTTCTGGAATGGAAAAACCTCATTTTGACAAAAGTCTACGGCGCGAAAGCGTATACCATGGATATGCTGGAAGAGTGGCTGGAAGAAAGCTGCGAAAAGATCAAGCCCTTTATCACGGACACGGGCGCGTTTTTGAAGCAGGCCCAAAAGGACGGCAAGCGCATCCTTTTTGAGGCGCAGCTTGGCTCCCTGCGGGACTTAGACTACGGCATCTACCCCTACACCACCTCGTCCAACACCACGGCGGCCTACGCCCCCATCGGCTCGGGGCTGCCTTCGGCCAAAATCGGGCGGGTCATCGGCGTGGTCAAGGCCTATTCCACCTGCGTGGGCGAAGGCCCCTTTGTCTGCGAGATGTTCGGCCGGGAGGCGGAAACGCTGCGGGAAGCGGGGGCGGAGTACGGCGCCAAGACGGGCCGGCCCCGCCGCGTGGGGCCGATTGACCTGGTGGCCACCCGCTACGGCGCGGAGGTGCAGGGCTGCACGGAAATCGCCCTTACCAAGCTGGACGTTTTAAGCTACATGGAGCAAATCCCCGTCTGCGTTGCCTACGAAATCAACGGCAGGCAGACGGAAACCTTCCCGTTCCCCGCCGCGCTGGCAGACGCCCGGCCGGTCATCCGAACGGTGCCCGGCTGGAAGCGGGACATCTCCCAAGTCCGGACGTGGGAGGAGCTTCCCAAAGAAGCGAAAGACTACGTGTTGCTGATTGAACGGGCGCTGGAATGCCCCGTTACCTACGTTTCGGTAGGCCCGGAACGGGAAAGCATTATTCTTCGCAAGTAACGCTCTGCGCAACGGTGTGCAGGGCTTTTTAGAGTTTTTATACGGTTTGCGTCCCAGTGGCATGTCCCTTGGGACGGGGAAAAGGAGCAGAGCAAATGACACAACCGACGAAAACTAAATATATCTTCGTTACAGGCGGCGTGGTTTCCGGCCTGGGCAAGGGGATTACGGCGGCGTCGCTGGGAAGGTTACTCAAGGCCCGCGGCCTAAAAGTGGCCGCCCAGAAGCTGGACCCCTACATCAACGTGGATCCCGGCACCATGAGCCCCTACCAGCACGGCGAAGTGTTTGTCACC
>JAKPBM010000170.1 GCA_029778935.1 Bacillota bacterium
CATCGGGCGTGCCGACCGGCTTGAGGCGTCGCCCCGTTCTTTGCAATATTCCGTTCCGTACTGGCCAGACTTGACCTTGACATATACATATCATTCCAAAGCAGCAGCGCTTTGCCTGTCGCCACGGCTTCTTCATATCTAATAGATCCTTCCGTCAGCCATCCTGTCGGCGTCAAAACCTCCTGGCATAGCGCCGCCAGGTCGGTCAACAGCTTCTGGTAAGCTTCGTCCCGCAAATCCACCGTTCCGTCGGGATGATAAAGCGGCAATCCGCTTCCCAAAAGGAAAAATTCCAGCAGTGTGGGTTCTCCCTGGCTATCTATCGGATACAGGGGCGGCTTGCGGGCCAACTGTTTATGTGCCAGCAGAGCGCCAATGAACTCCGATTGGGTAATCCTTCTGTTGCCGGACAAAAGCGTCCCCAGATCCGTACCCCAGACCGTCTCTTCCGCCGTATAGAAGTACGGAATTTTATAATTCATCGGCACAATCAGCTGCTGCCCAAAAAATTGGCCGGCTTCCAGCAACTGCTGGTTATACTTGTCCGGGTCATAGGTGAAATCTGTCGCAAAAAGCGGCGTCAAGTCCGCCAGTTTTCCCTGCTGAATGGCGGAATACACCCCGTTAGGAAAGAACAGCTCTGTAAAAACATCCGGCGGATTGTCTGCGAGGGCTTGGTAAAACGCCTCATAGTCCGTTCCGAAATTCTGTAACTCCACATCCACTTTGCTGGAATGAAACATCTTATACCGCTGTACCACCTCAGTAAAGGTCCAGAATTCGGGCGTATCCATGGTGTAGATGACCAGCCGGCCCGTCCTTGGAACTTCGGGGTAATCCACCACGGTCATCGGCAATTCGGAGGTGGTTACCTCGTTTCCCTTCTTATCCGTAACTTTCGTATCGGATCCGCCGCCATCCGGCCCGCTCGGAAGCACGCCCGTTCCGCTGCAGGCAGAAAGCATAAGCAAAAGCGCCAGCAAAAAAGCCATTCACTTGCGAAAACGCACAAAACTCAACCTCCTGTTCTATTTTTGTCGATTCCGCTTTGAGTTTAGCAATAAGGCAGGTACCCGTCAATGAAAAAACGGTTATATATCGGTAAAAAATAGTAATAATCGAGAAATATTCTTAACTTGTCATACTTCTTGCGCTAAAATCTCTCCAGCCGCCCGCTTTCGATGCCTTTTTGGCAACGGACATCCTCCAAAACCACCCTATCCGGCCAAAGCGGGGCAAATTCCGCCCGCCCATTTAAAACAGGCGCCTTTCTTCTCGAAAGGCGCCTGTTCGCGTTTACTCTTCTAATATCTGCAGCAGTTTAACCCGAACCCCTTCGGCAAGCTCCTCCATGCTGCGGTACCGGACGCCGTCGACGTAGGCCTTCGCCTCGCCCAGTACCACGTAATAGCGTCGTCGGGCAGAATAAATTTCTGAATCCCCTCTACTGCTGATACAACCTGCTTGCGAATCGGCTCGCTCAGCCCGCGCCCGGCCGGAATATTTAATCCCCCTTCCGAAAGATCCATCGGCTGGCCTTCCGCCAAGAATGCAAGGTGCGTTTCCGTAATTTTGTTGGAAACATGCAGTTCGCCGGCAGTGCTGAGGTTATAATCCATGGCAAACCGGATAAAGTCGTAGGCCTGGGCCAGGTTTTCCGAATCCGAATTGGCCGCCAGGTACGTTTCGACTGTAGCCACCGCCCCTTCCCCGGAAACAACGGGCAAGGGGAACACCATCGGAGTTCTCCCTTCCTGCGTCAGGATGAAATCATAAATAGAGAGCGTTGCCAGGGTTCCTTTCATGTTTGCATCCCAGGCAAGCAGGCAATCCCCTTTTGCCAAAGCCCGCACGGGGGCTTCCCCGTATTATCCCTTTTTCCTTGTCACCCGGCTTCCGACCGCGGAAATCACCGCCGCGGCCAGGGCCGCTCCCGCCAGCCACAAAAATACGGCCGTCCACCCGCCCCGGTCGGCCACGCGGCCGATCCAGACGGAGCTGGCCATGCTGCCGCCGTAGCAGAAGGTGTTGATCAGCCCGGCCAGAAAGCCCGAATCCGCATGCTCCCGGAAAGCCAGCGGCACAATGCTGGTCAGCACGTTGTTCGCCGCCGCCATGAAACAGGCCACCGCCACCAGCATCGCCATCATCACCGGAAGCCCCAAATGCGCAATCGTCGCCGCCGCCGCGCCGAGAAGCCCCGCCGTCAAAGCAAACAGCAGGCTGCTCTGCACCATATGGGGCACATGCCGCCGGGTCATCCATTTGGAAATCCACGCCCCCAGCACCGACAGCAGCGGAATCACCAGCGTCACCGCAATGGAATAAGAGGGGCTCAGCTGGAACCGCTCAAACAGAAGGCTCGGCGTCCAGGTGACAACCCCGTCCTTCACAAAGCCGTTGCCTAAACCCAAAAGGCCGAACACGGCCACGCTGCCGATAACCCAGGCCCCGCCGATGCGGGCCTTCGTCCCTTCCCGCTTCGGCCCGTCGGGGGCAAAGTCGCCGCCGGCCCTTTCCAGCCGGGTCAGGGTAAGCATCCACACTGCCGCGGCAAAACCCAGCAGCGCCGCGGCGGCTATAAACATCCACCGCCAGCTCAGCCACCGGACAAACAGCGCCGAAAGCCCGTAGGCCAGAAAGGTACCCACGGCCACCGTGGTGCTCATGGCGAACACGGCGCCGGGCATGGACGTATCCGACAGGTTCTTGGCCAAAATCCTTATCAGGTTGCACCACAAAAACGACTGGGCGACGCCGTTTACCAGCCAGATTACGCGCATGGCCCCCACGCCGGGCAAAAGCGGCATGGCGACGTTGACGGCCGCCGACGCCAGAAGTGCTCCGAATATGGCCCACTTGCCGTTATACCGGCGGGACAGAATCCCGTTGCCCAGCTGCCCGATGCCGTAGGCCATAAAGAAGGCCGCCGAAACCGTGCCCGCTTCCGCTTTGGAAACGGACAGGGAGGCCATCACTTCGATGAGGTTTGCGTTGTAGTTCAGGCGGCCCACATAGGCCAGCGTGTACGCCAGCCAGCAGGCAAACACAAGCCAGCCGGCGCTCTTTTTGTCGAGGTAGTCTTTTGCCACAAGTTTACGCTTCCTTTTCTATGTATCAATTTTGCCTGCCCGGGTTTTGCACAATGACAAGCAGCAATGCCTGTATGCCTTCGGCCAGATCCGCCATGACGGCGTACTTGCCGTCAAGGGCGAAGGCTCTGATTTCCACCGCCACTAAAGCGTACGCTTCGTCGGGCAGGACATACTGCTGCAGGTTTTCCAGCGCGGAATGGAGGTACTGCACGTTGCCTTCCGCCATAAATCCGGCAGTGACGGTTTCTCTCCCGTCAGGGTGTCGTACGGTGGAACGCCACTCATTTTCCTGCGTTTTCATGGCCTTGGTTGTCAGCGGAACTCCACTTCGTATGTACTCGGCACAATGAACTGCTTGCCGTCATACCGGCCGGCTTCCAGCAGCTTCTGGTTGTACTTTTTGGGGTCGTACTTCTCGTCCGACAAGAAAAATGGCGTCAGACCGCCAGCTTCCCCTGCTCCATAAGGGCGGAAATTCCCTTGGGAAAGGACACTTCCATGTAAATATCCGGAGGATTGCTGGCAATGGCGTCGTAGTATTCATCCACCCAGCCGCCGAAGTTCTTTCCCTCCGGGACAACTCTGGTGCTGGACATCTAAACGCTGAATAATGTCGTTGAAAAACTCAAACTCCGGCAGGTTCAGGGTGCAGATTACCAGCCGGTTCGTCCTTTCTGCCCACGCAGGGTCTTTTTCCACGGTATACCTGGGTGCGGAGGCGGTGCCCTTTGCTTCGCCTCCGGGTTTCGCCGCCCGGCCCGGCACCTTTACCCGCGCAGGCGGACAGCAATAGCAGGAAAATCAGCGGGAAACGAATATTTTTCTTATGCGCATGCCGGATACCTTCTGTCCTGTAAGCGTCTACATTGTAGCAGGGAGGTTCCGCAGCTTCAACTAATATTTGGTAAAAATTTATAACAGATGCAAAACAGTTGCAATTTGCTGAAATATCCGCCGTTTTGCAGAAAATCTGCACTCATTTCCGGCAAGCTCCTTCAGAGGCAGCCGGGCGGCCGCTACTCCACCAGCAGGCGGAAGAAATACTGGTACCCTTCAAAATCGTCCTCGTCGCCCCAGGCCACCTCGAAATACACAAGGTACGTCCCCGGCTCCGACGGCACGTCCAGGCTTTCGCCGTAAAAAAGGGGCCTTTCCTCCCCCGCTGCGTACACTTCATAGCTGGGGCCGGAGCGCTTCCGCCCGGACACGACCACCTGAAAATCCGGCCCGTAGGCGATAATCGGCGCGTCGTCGAAGACCTTCTGCGGCGATAAGCGCGTAAAATCTGCCGCCGCCCCGCGGTGATAGGCGTAGATGGCGTTGGAAAGAGGCACAACCTGCTCCTCCCCCGACCGGACGACCACCAGCCCGCCTTCCGCAGGCGAGGCAGGCTCCAGCGACTTCAGCAGCAGCCACAAAATCCCCGCCAGCACCGCCACAATCGCAAGGCAAACCAGCCAGAACGCCCTTGCGCCCGAACCTTTTCGCCCCGTTTGCACCGTTTTACTCATATTCCCTCCAAAAAAGATCCCCCGAACCGCTCGGGGGCAGGTTTATCGGCACACTTCGGCCAGCATCCGGCCCACGGCCAGCCGGTCGTAGGACGCCCGCATGGCCCGCATCCGCTGGCGCAGGCGGGACAGGGCCGACTCGTCGTAAATCAGCTCTTCGATTTCGCGGATTCTGTCCTTCGTCCGCTTTTCCAGCAGGCGGCCGACCCCCTGCTGCACGACGAACCGGGCGTTGCCGAATTCCTGGGGCAGCATCGGCTCGGTCAGCAGCATGGGCAGCTCCGAATAGATGGATTCAAACACCGTAATGCCGCCGGCTTTGGAGATAATGAGGTCCGACTGGCGCATATACTCGGCCACTTTGTCCGTATAGCCGAGCACTTCGATGTTTTCATACCGGCCGGACAGCTTGCGAAGAAGGCGCTTGTTGCGGCCGGTGATAATCGTCGTTTTCACGTCCGGCAGGCGGTTAATCGCCTGATAAAAGGATTTGGGCATCGACAAAAGCCCCAGCCCGCCGCCCATAATCAGCAGGCGTTTTTCGCGCCTGCCCTCCGTATCCCGGCGCTCCGGCGGGACGTCGAAGTCCGGCTTTACCGGCATGCCGTGGACGACGATTTTGTCCTCCGCCACGCCTTTGGCCATCAGGCTGTCTTTTGTCGCCTTGTCGGCTACAAAATATTTCTCCGTCTCCGGGTGCAACCAGTAGGGATGGCAGCAAACGTCGGTAATGCACGTAAGCAGCGGCACGCGCATACCTAGCTCTTTTAGGCAGTCGGCTATCAGAGTCGGCGCAATAGGCACGGTGGAAACGATGGCGTCGGGCTTCTGGCTCTGCAGCAGCCCCTTGAGCCTTGCGGTAAACAGCTTCGGCAGGAAGGGGCGCACGTCCGGCTCAAACCGTTCCGTGTATTTGTAGCCCAGGTTAAACAGCAGCGCCGTGCGGTTGACGAACTTCTCAAAGGTGCGGTAAATGAGGTTTGCCTGTTCCGGCAACACGGATTCGCACAAATCCACAATCCGCGTTTCCGCATGAGGAAGGGTTTCGCGTATCTGTTCCGCAATAGACTGGGCGGCGGAATAATGCCCCATCCCAAATCGGCCGGTCACAATCCAAACTTTCATGGCGCACACATCCCCATAGTAATTCAAGGTGTTATGTAGCCTGCCGTATCTTATTTAATTTTAACCCCAAAACCGCCGAAGAAAACCGGAACGCTCCAGCAGCGCGGCAATCGCCCAGTAGGCGACGCCGCTGGCGGCCACCTGCAGCAAATTCAGCGGAATCATGGTCAGCGGAACCACCCAGTTGCCGTAAATCAGACACTCGGCCAGGTAATACCCGCCGCAGGTGATGGGCGCGGCCAGAAAACAGGCGATTACGTTCCGTTTATTAATGATGGAGCGGCCTTTGGACGTAAACAGCAGCGCCAGGCACGCCTTAATGGGCGCCGTCGCCAAAATCCAGACCGGCGCGCCGGCAAGCAAGTCGGCCAATGCACCGCCCACAGCGGCCGCCCCGACCGCGTACCCGGTGGGAAGCAGCGAAGCCGCCAGATATACCATGCTGTCGCCCAGGTGTATATAGTTGCCGTTGGCCTGCACTTGTATGCGAATGAGCGTGACCACCGTCACCATGGCACAGAGCATGGCAGCCACAACCATTTGCCACAAAGTCGGCGGCCTTCTTTTGCGCAGTTCGATGGGTTCCAGTTGATGTTCCATGGTTCCCACTCCTTTTTGTCGGAATGTCAAACGAATCGGCGCATACTTCGTCCGAAGGTAGT
>JAKPBM010000256.1 GCA_029778935.1 Bacillota bacterium
TCGTCCGTTGGACCTACCGCAACAACAAAGAGAACGACCGCATCAACAACATCGCGAAAGTTGCTGATGGCAAGCTTGTTGAGGAAGTCAGCCTGTCCGACATTAGCTTTGATGTCGGTAAGAAAAAGCTGACTGTTGGTTCGGTGGAAATCGATCTCAGCAAGGTCGACGACAAGAACATCCTGCTGTACACGGCTGGTAATGGCGTTAACGGCATTAACTACAATGCTGATGTTCTTAACACCATCAAGACCGGCGGCGTTATCAACGAGTCTTACAAAGTTTCCGTGGCCTACAACAAGGTTAAAGTTGGCGACGTTGAAAAGCACATCATCGGTCTGCTCGGTCTGTATGACCTCACCTACACCGTTGATAGCAAGGTTCAGAACGTCATCGGCTTTGCCCAGGTCACGAAGGTTGACGGCAGCGTTGTTAAGCTGAAGTTTGCTAAGGACGACAACGAATACTTTGCCATCGCTAACAACAGCGTTGCGAAAGACGACGTCGTTTTCGTCGAAGCCGACTTTGCCGACATGATCCTTGGCAAGAACAACAACGAGGATCTGCGCAAGAAGGCTGGCGATGCTAAAGAGAACACCCTGTGCAATGTCAACCTGACCAAGCTCTCCCCCGTCACCTTCAAGGGAGAGAAGTTCGCTGTCAAGACCGTCGGTGATAAGGAAGCGTACTACCTGGATGGCAAGCAGATTAAGAAGGCTGCCACGGCCGACGGGAAACTGGATATGGGCGGCATTAAGTCCTACAATAAGGACACCACCTACGTTGTCTACATGATTGACAACTTCGTGTACTCCCTCAATGAGTATAAGCCTGGCACCACTGCGCCGACCTTTGCATATGGTCTCTTTGTTGACCAGTACTTCAACGCTAACGGTGCATTTGTCCGCGTGCTGATGGCTGACGGCGAAACGAGAGATCTGCCTGTTTCCAAGGTGTCTTTCGGCCGCTCGACAGATACAGAAGGTAATGAGAAGCAGAATGATGCTGAAAAGGTCACGATGACCAACATGCCCATCAAGTATGATCCCAACACTTTGATTGGCATCTTTGGTATCGATAAAATCAGCAATCCGGGCGGCAAAGATTACAACTTGGTGCCTGCGTACTCTGTAGTAACCTACGAAGTCGACGGCGACAAGTACATTGTCTACGCCGGCGAAGAACATACGATGTTGTATGGCAAAGACAAGTCGCTTGTCGAACCGACCAACCTGGAAAGCAGCTATCTGAATTACAAGGATAAGAAGATTGGCGACGACATTTACACCAACGACACCGTATTCTTTGTCATTTACAAGGGCGAGGATGGTACCGAGGTTAAGGTTTGTAAAGCTTCTGACCTTAAGGCTGATCAGGAGAACGGTAGCGCCTACTATGTTGCCGAGCCGGTTGTCGAAGGTTCTTCCGTCAATGTCATCAAGGTTGCGGTTCTGGACCTCAGAGACACGACCCCCGATGTCATTAAGGATGTCGAGACGGCTGATGTCAAGATCCTGCTGACTGAGAACCCGACTGTTGTCGAGACGACTGTTGCTAACGAGACGACGTACGAAGTCATTCTGACGGGTATCGTCAACGGCGAGCTGAAGAAGGATGTTTCCTACAGCTTCGGCAAGAAGAATCCGACCGATGATGATCTGAAAGATGTCATGAAAGATGTCGTTGTGGGTGCTCTCGTTGGCCTCAACCTGACGGACGGCAAGGTTACCAAGGTTGATGTCCTGGCCGCTGCTGATACGTGGGCGGCTGTCAACGAGTACCTGCCCTCCATCACGCCCGACAAGATTAAGCTGGGCACCAGCACCGAAACGCTGACCATCTCCGACAAAGCCAAGATGTATGCTTTGGACGATGAGATGAAGCCCATCGAGCTTGATCTTACCGAGTATCAGATTGGTGAAGGCAACAGCGAGAAGACCCACCAGGCTCTTGTTGAGACGGATACGGAAGGCAAGATTATCACCATCTTCTTCAGGCCCATTCCCTAGAGCTAAGCCATTACCAACCCCAAGAACCGCGGCGATTTTCTCCGCGGTTCTTTTTTATGCTTTTTATCCTTTTATACCCTCGCTTTACATTTTCCCTACACAGCGCATTTCCCGCCTTTACACCGCCGCCGGCCTGTGTTACAATGTTTCCGGTAAAATTGCCCTTTCAAACTAAAAGTTACCCGAAGGAGCTGTTTTCATGTTCGAAATTTCCAGAGGAACGGCCGAGCAGTTCGAGGAGATCCTCGATTTTCTTGATTTTGTGTTCAGCAAAAACTCCGTTCCCCATGATTTCCAGGCCTGGTACCCCAATCTCTACCAGAAAACCGACGAATCCATGCGCAACACCATCAATTTGTGGGAAAACGGCAAGATTAAAGGCTCCATTCTGGCGTTTCCGCGCCGGATGAAACTGCTGGACAGCGAAATCACCGTCATGGGAATCGGCAGCGTCGCCGCCCACCCCAGGGAACGCGGCCGCGGCATCATGACAACGCTCATGGAGTACAACAACAAGGAAATGAAAGCCGCCGGCGTACATATGTCCAACCTGGGCGGCATGCGCAGCCGCTACAACCATTTCGGATATGAAAATGCGGGCAACACCTACTCGGTCACTGTGCACCGCGGTGTTGCCGAGCGGGCAGCGAAACCTTCGGGCTACACGTTCCGGCGTTTTTCCTACGAAGAAAGCCCCGTCGCCGAGATGAAAGCCCTGTACGACGCCAAGCCCGTCCACTACGTCTACGACGAAAGCCAGTTTGCCCTGCGGCTTGCGAATGCGCGCGCCTATGCGTATACGGTGCACGCGCCGGACGGCAGCCTGTTTGGGTATATCTCCCTTAACGGCGCCCAGGGCGTTCGCGAACTCATCGTGAAGGACGACAACGAAATCCCCAGCGTCATCTTCGACTTTGTGCTTGCAGAGCAGGATAAGGTGGAGATTCCCTTCGGCCAGTGGCAGCTGCCCTACATGCGCAGGCTTATCGACGTGGGCACCGGCATCACGTACCGGGAAAACGGCATGTGGCAGATTCTGCGCTGGGAAGAAGTGCTTCGGGCGTTTTTGGCGTTCAAAGCCTCGTATGCCGAGCTGGAAGAGGGCACGCTGGTGGTCGAAATCGAAGGCGAGGGCCGGTTTGCCCTGTCCGTCTCCGGCGGGAAAGTGGAAGTGGGCAAGACAAATCTTCCGGCCCACGCGGCGATGAAGCCTCTGGACGCGACGCGGTTCTTCTTCTCCATTATGCCGAAGCTGTACGTGCCCGGCGCGCCGCGGGAGGTCTTGCGGCTGGTGGAAAGCTGGCTGCCGCTGCCGCTGACCTGGTTTGGCACGGAAGCGGTGTAATACATAAAAAGCCTGACGGGTTCGTCAGGTTTTTTTGCGGCCGTTCCGACAAACAAATGTTTGCATTTTTTGTAAAACTATGCTATACTAACAGAAATTGGCCGCATCATTGTTTTTAGGTAGCTTAGGGGTGAATCGCATGCCGGAGCTGAAAGGCCGCAAGAAGGAAATCTACGATTATATAGCCAGGACGCTAAAGGAGCGGGCGTATCCGCCGTCCATCCGCGAAATCTGCGAGGCGGTGGGCCTGCGGTCGCCTTCGTCGGTCCACGCGTATCTGAAAGAGCTGCAGCAAGACGGGTTCATCCAAATGAACGACCGGAAGATGCGCACCATTTCCCTTTCGGGCCGGACCGGGCCGATGCCCACCAAAGTGCCCATTTTAGGCAAGGTCACGGCGGGCCAGCCGATTCTGGCCGTGGAAGAAGTGCTCGGCTATGTGTCCTACGACGCCGGGCGGGAAGGCGAATACTTTGCCCTGTATGTTTCCGGCGAGTCCATGATCAACGCGGGGATTTTTGACGGCGACATCGTCATCGTCCACAAGCAGTCCACGGCCAATAACGGCGACATCGTCGTGGCTTTGCTGGAAGACGAGGCGACGGTGAAGCGGCTGAAGCTGGAAAAGGGAAGCGTCTGGCTTATGCCGGAGAACGAAAGCTATTCGCCCATCGACGGCAGCGAATGCATCATATTGGGAAAGGTTTGCGCCCTGGTTCGCCGCTACTGAAGCGGCCCGGCGTAACGATGGAGGGTCAGCCGGGCGTTTTTTGCCCGGCTTCTTTCGTTTCCCATAAAAAACAGTGGAATTATATTGAAAAATGAAGTATAATAAAATGAAACTTTTTTGCAGAGCCGATCAAGCTGGAACGGACGGGAGGGATTCTGCATGGAACTGAAACTGACTAAGAAACAGTTTAGATATTTACTGGACCTTGTGTATGCCGGGAACTGGGTTATCAACTCCATCCGGGGCGACGACCGCATCGCCGAGTATGACGACGTGGAAAGCCTGGTCTTTTCCGCCTGCGTAAACGCGGGTATGGGCAAGCTGGTGGAGTTTGTGCCGGAAGCCGTGCCGTCCCGGGAGTATGTGGAAGGCGGCATCCACGAAGCCATCATGGACTATGAGGACATGGTGTTCTACGGCATTTTGGCGGAAGAACTGGCCCGCCGCGACCTGCACGACCGGGACGTGGACGGCGAGGACGCCGAACTGTTGGCCCAGAAAATCGACGAGTATATGGCGGAGTTTTCGGTTAACGGGCTGGAAAACATTTCCGTCAACGGGCTATAATTTCTGCGGCGCAGAGAGAAAGCCGCATCGCAAGAGGGGAACGGAATGGAGATGGAGGACAACAACAGGTTAAGCGACGAGCTTTCCCAAGAGCCCCAAGCATCCTTTGTGTCTGTCTTTCTTTCGCAAAACAGAGAGAAGATTTTTTACGTTCTGTATGGGATTCTGGCGCTGGCGCTGCTGCTGGGGCTGCACCAGCGGGCCGAGGCCGTAGCCGCCGGGGTGATCTGGGGGCTGGGTATTTTGGCGGGATGGGCCGCCGTCGGGCGGGGCTATTTTGCTCCCGTGCCGCTTGGCGCGGAGCCTCCCGCCAAATGGAAGGCCGTTCCGGCCATCACGTCGCTGACGGCGGCAGTTTTGACAACGGTGTTTTACGCCCTGGAAGGCCGGCCGGACCCGGAAATGGCCAGGGCGGTTTTGGCATGTCTGGCGCCGTGTCTGCCGCCGGCGCTGGGAAGGATGACGCTTCGGGCCAGGAGGCAGGGGCTTGCGCTGCTTTCCCAGCAGGGGCTGACGGTTTCCGACGAAACCGTCCTTTGGCCGGTGGCCGACGCGTCGCTGATTCTGGCCGACCAGGGGCTGTTTTACGGCAAGCGGAGCGCCGAGCTGAAAAGCTTTTACTTTGCGGGCAAGCGGTACCGCTTAACGTCCCTGCATTTTAAAGACCATCTTCCGCTGGTCATCTGCCTGCGGTTTGCCGACGACGGAGGATTAAGCCGGGCCTGCGGGCTGAAGGAAAATCTAAGCGACACGCTGCTGCGCATCCTGCGCACCTCCTCGGAAGAGCGAAGGCTTTTAGGCGGGTTCCGCCTGAAAAACCGGGTGGAGTTTACGGAGGAGAAAGGCTATACGGCGGCGGAATATTGGGAGGATACCGGCCGGGCGCTTTCCTGTGCGGCGGGCCGTCCGGAGGCCATCCTGCCCCTTTGCACAAAAGTGTGCACCGAGTGGGGTTCGGAACGCCCCATGACACAAAAAGACGAGCGGCGCATCCGCGTATTGTTAAGACAAGCCCTGGAAAACGGGCAGCAGACCATTGCGTTGGCCGCGGGCATCCCTGAGAAAAAGGATCTGACCCTGGTGGGTTTGGTGTTTGCCGAGGCCTCGCCGGAGGGCGAAGCCTCCGTGGCCTTGTCCGATTTGGAAAAGGCCGGCGTTGTGACCATGCTGGTCAGCAACGAGCTGGAGGGCAGCGCCCAGTACAAAGCCGGCGCCGCCGGGTTTACGGTGGATATCAGCCGGGTGACCAACGGCACGCGGCTGGAGCGGCTGGTAAGGGAGAAAAACTTTAAAATTCTCAAGGGTATCCGGCTGGCCGCGGAGATGCAGGCCGAGCACCGGGTGATGCTTTCCGAGCTGGCGGCTTCCCAGCAGAACATCATCGCCGCGTCCAAACACGCAAACGACGGCATATTAGCCCACGCCCAGGTGCGGGTCTGCGAGGAAAAGGAAGGACACTATCCGCCCGACGTGTGGACAAAGTCCTGCCGCATGCCCGTGCTGGCGACGTTAATCAGGCTTGCCCGCAACGCGGAAGGAGCGGCCAAGAAAATCGCCCTTTGGCAGACGGCCGTGCAGCTGGGCACGGCGGGCGCCCTTCTGCTGCTTTCGGTTATTGCGCAGAACGTGCCCCTTTCGCCGGCAGCGTCCCTGTTTCTCCTTCTGCTGATCCCGCTGCCGACGGCGTTGGCTATCGCCCTGTTTGGCAGGAGCCCTGCGCGCCCGAGAGAGTATCGAATGAGTATTTTGCAGGACAAGCCCCAAATCGGCCGCCTGCCTGGCCCGGGCATGACGGCCATGACCATGTTCGGCGGGTGTTTTGCCGCCGTGGGCGGCGTGCTGGTGTACGATGCGCTGGCGGCAAAGGAAGCGACCGCCGCGTCGGCGGGGCTGGGCTTGTGGTTTTCGCTCCTGTTTTCCTTTTTGGCGCTGGCCATGGTTTTGCAGGCCTGGGGCGGGACGCTGTTCCGCGAGGAAAGCTACGGCTCGCGGATGTTCCTGGTTGCCCTGCTGGGCACGGCCGTTTTGGCGGTGGTGCTGATGGTCATCCCCGGCGCGGCGGAGCTGCTGGGCTTTGCGGCTTTGCCGGTGCGGCAGTTCCCGCGCACCATATTTCCGGCGCTGCTGTTTTTGGCGCTTTACGAATTTGGCCGCATCCTGATTCGCCGCCTGGAAAGGAAATAACATGGAAAAAGAGTATAAGCTATCCTGCCCGGATGGGTTTGAGCCCGACGCTTTTTGGGCGTATTTAGGCGCAACGCCTTCGGAAATCGAAATCCACGCCTTGTATTTTGACACGCAAGACGAGTTGCTGCATAGTAACCATGCGGCCTTCCGGTTTCGCAGCGAAGGAAGCAAAAAAGTAGCGGCCGTAAAGGCAAAACCGGACAAAAGCGGAGAGGAAGGCGGGTTTTTCGCCCGCTATGAATGGGAAACCGAGGCAGATACCTGGCAGGAAGGGCTAGAAGCCCTGCTAAGCAAAATCGAACTGCCCTCTGTGCGCGACCTTTTGAAACGGGCGCGGCAGGAAGGGTTCATCATACAGACAGAGACTCATTTTACGCGGCAGTTTGCCCCTGTTTTGCGGGGCGGCACCGCGTTTTGTGCGGCGTTTGACCGGGGAACCCTCGGTTTGGCGCCGCCGATGCCCTTTTCCGAAGTAGAGCTGGAGCTTATGAGCGGGCCGGAGGAAGGCCTGGCGGAAGTTATGCGGGACCTTTCGGCCCGGTTCGGGCTTTCACCCCAGCGCCAAAGCAAACTGGAACGGGCTTTGTCCCGGCGGAAAGGGCGGCAAGGAAACGGAGGAACGGTAGAATGACGGTGGACAAACTGGCGGAAATGCTGGAATGTACTGCTTTTCGTCCCGATACGACCCTTTCGGATGTAAAAGAATGCTGTGAAACGGCGCTTCGGTTCCGGGCGGCGGGCGTGTGCGTGCGCTCCTGCGATGTGATGGAAGCGGCGAAGCTGCTGAAAGGCAGCGAAATCCCCGTAACGGCCATGATCGCCTTTCCCCACGGCAACACCGACACGGTGGTCAAAGTGGCGGAGGCGCAGAAAGCCATCGACGACGGCGCGGAAGAGCTGGAAGTCGTCATCAACATCGGAAGGCTGCTTTCCGAGCGCGTAGAGCAGGCGGAACAGGACATAAAGGCCCTGCACATGGTGGCCTACCGCAAGGGCGTGGCACTGAAAGTCAATCTGGAAACGTGCTATCTGCCGGAAAAATACAAGCGGATGGCCTGCCGCATGGCCGGCCGCGCCGGGGCGGCCTTTGTCTGCAGCGGCACCGGCTACGGCACCGAGGCGGTGACGCCGGAGGAAATTAAGCTTTTGGCCGAATATACGCCGGAGCCGGTGAAAATCAAGGCCGCCGGCGGCGTGCGCACACTAGACCAGGTGTTTGCCCTTATCGAGGCCGGCGCCCATCGGGTCGGCACAGGGAACGCCCGGGCGATTTTAGAGGAAGCCGTCGTGCGGCAGAAAGAGGGTCTGCTGCCGAAGCTGCCCGCCGCAGGCCTGTAAAACAGTCACGTAAGGAGAGAAACGATGCAGAAAATCCAAATTCCCAAGGGAACCAAAGATGTTTTGCCCGAGCAGGTGTACCTGTGGCACCATGTGGAACAGGTGATCCGCGAAACGACGCGCCAGTTCGGCTTTACGGAGATCCGTTTTCCCACCTTTGAGCATACGGAGCTGTTTTTGCGGGGCGTCGGCGACACCACCGACGTGGTGCAGAAGGAAATGTACACCTTTTTGGATAAAGGCGGCCGCTCCATCACCCTGCGGCCGGAGGGAACGGCGTCCGTAGTGCGCAGCGTCGTGGAAAACGGCCTATACGCCGGCACGCTGCCCCTGAAAGTGTACTACGTGGCGCCGGTGTTCCGGTATGAGCGGCCCCAGGCGGGCAGACTGCGCGAGCATCACCAGTTCGGCGTCGAAATGTTCGGCAGCCCCTCGGCGGAAGCCGACGCGGAAGTTATCGCCCTGGCGGATACGTTCCTGCGCCGGCTCGGGATCGACAGCCTGACGGTGTCCATCAATTCCATCGGCTGTTCGGCCTGCCGCCCCAATTACCACGCGGCGCTCAAAGAATATTTCGCCCCGCATCTTCCGGAAATGTGCGCAAACTGCAAGGAGCGGTTTGAGAAAAACCCCCTGCGTTTGCTGGACTGCAAGGAAGACCGCTGCCGCGAAATCGCCCAGAACGCGCCGAAAACCATCGACTTCCTCTGCGGCGAATGCGCCGAGCACTTTGACCACCTGCAGTGCTGCCTGGACGCCATGGGCATTGCCTACAAGGTGGACAGCCGCATCGTCCGCGGGCTGGACTACTATACCAAGACGGTGTTTGAATTTGTGGCGACCAACATCGGCGCCCAGTCTACCGTCTGCGGCGGCGGGCGGTACGACAAGCTGGTGGAAACCCTGGGCGGCCCGCCGACGCCCGGCCTGGGCTTTGGCAT
>JAKPBM010000235.1 GCA_029778935.1 Bacillota bacterium
GAAACCACCACCCCCGTGGCAGACACAACCACGGCGGAACCGGGGACCACATCCGTCGCGGAACCTGCAACAGAACCTGTCCCCGCCGCCCTTCCCGAGTTTCAGGCAGACGGCATTGTCATCCTTCCCGAAGGGGAATGGGGCTTGTTCCGGTACTACGTCAACCAGGATGTGGAAATCGCCGAGATAAAGACGCTGGCAGACCTGTTTTCCGGCGAACCCGTTGTAGCGGCGGAGGAGTCACCCGGGCCGTGGATGAACGTCCGGTTTACCCAGACGGAAAGTGAAGTTGCTTCCTTCTTTATCTCCCGGGACAACGTCATCCGCTATTACGATACGAAAGGAAACGTCTGCTACATCCGGCTTGCGGTTGACAAGCCGCTCTACGACACAGTATCCGGCTATTATCGACAATACGCCGAATCGCCCGGCGCAGATGATGATTTTGCCCTCATGGAAGTTTACCTGCGGGATAAAATGCTGAAGTTTTACGAGGAAGGCAGCACAGCCGTGCGGCTGGAATCCTGCAAAGAATATGCTTCCATAGAGGTTGGAGTAGATTATACATTCCGTCTATACCGCGCGGTTATGCGCGTGCGTCCGCAGGAACGCCATCCCGGCGTTCTGCGCATCGCCCCGTGGCCCCAGTACACATACTTCATCCCCGTTCTTGTTGACCGAAAAGCAAATACGTCTATTTGTCTCGAAAAGGATTTCGTCTACGTAAGAACGTCTTCCCTAATGGAAACATCGCCCGCTGTAAACCCCAAAGATGCTTTCATACAAACCGCCCTGTCCAGCGCTGTTCTTGCCGACTGCCTGGCAGATTGCTACCCCTCTGTCGGGCTTCTGCTCATTGAGTCTATGGGCGGAACCGTTGCGCTTTCCGAAGGGGATGGTATCGCATCTCCCGCTTACCCTTTGGAAGTTGGGCTGGAATTCTCCGACATTCTTGACGAAATTCGCTGGCATCCGGCGGAACCGGCGGAAACAAGCGGGCTAGGCGTACGCTTCGCCGCTTCCGATGGAAAACTGCGCGTTACCGTCTTTGAAAACGGGTATGCCCGTGTGCAGTCGGAAGACAGGGAGATGTGGTATCAGTCGGAGTACGTACCTTTGAGAGCCGCGGAATTCGACCCGGACTACACGTATAAATACTACACCAGCGCATGCATCGCCTGCCACCGGAACACCGCCTATGATGCCATGCGGTTTATCTTTGACTCACTCGAATATCGGCCCCAGAATATCGTTCTCCACACAAACACCGCGGACTTCGAAACCATCGCAAAAGAGTTTGCCGCCCTCTGGGGCGAGCATCTGCAGCACCTTACCCCCGGCAATGTGTTCGCCGTTACGTCCTTTGCCACGGCGGACAATGTGAGCATCTCCCCGCCATGGATTTCCACCCCCAACCCGTCTTTTGAAGCCTACGTTGATTTTTATATCCAGCCGGCGAGCAAAGTGGGTAATCTCGTCTGGCACAGAGACCGGCCGGAGAAAGGCCCCTTGTGCATGCCCGGGGTCTTCCAGCTGGAGCAAACGGCCGAAGGCGAATGGCGGCTGTTGGCGTTTCATTACGCTTTTCCCGGCCCGATTTAGGCCGATTGTGCATAACAGCTAATGGAGGGTAAAATGAAACGAACACGAATTTTCTTCCTGCTTTTTGCAATTTGCATTGTTTTAGCCGCCTGCGCTGTGCAAAAACCGGAAACCACCACCCCCGTGGCAGACACAACCACGGCGGAACCGGGGACTACATCTGCTGCAGAGCCTGCGACAGAACCCGCCCCTGCCGCCCTTCCCGAGTTTGAGGCCGACGGCATTATCGTTCTGCCTGAAGGAGAGTTATTGGGGCTTTTCCGTTACTCTTCTGAGTATGCTATGGAGAAGGAAATCGGAGAGCTTGTTTCCCTGCTCTCCGGCGCCCCAATCGAAGGAACGCAAGATTCCGACGGCCCGTGGACAACCGTCGCTTTCACCCTTGGCGAACAGGAAACCGCCTCTTTTGCCGTTTCCAAAGACAACGTCCTCCGCTATACCAGCGGCGCAAAAACCATCTTCTGCCGGCTGGCCGATGGGGCCGACATATCCGGGAAAATCCTTGCGTTTTATGAGAAAAACACCGGTTCTGTAAAAGATCAAGAGCATTACCCCAAGCTGGAAACGTACGTTTCACAAAAAGCGGAGGAGTATCGCCGGGAAGGCAAAGCCGCATGGCTGGATGCCTGCTCCAACGTGTTTCTATACCCCGTAAGCAGCGAATACACCTACATGGTGTACCTGGCGCAGTTCCGCATGCTGCCTGAAATGCCGGAACCGGGCCAACTTCTCTCCTCCCCCTGGCAGGAGAAAGAGGAATATATCCCCCTGCTGCTGGACATCCGGAACGACGCCTTTATCGAGCTGGACAAAAAATTTCTCCTGGCCAACTCCTTTACGCCGGATGAGATGGAAAAAGCCTTCCTTTCGGCTTTGCGGACGGATAAACAGTACGGACATATTCTAAACGACGCCTATCCCTTCTTCTGGATGCAGCATATCATCAGCCTGGGCGGCAAAGCAAGGCTTGTAACGCTGGATGAAACAGCAAACGATTACCCCGCCTTTCCGGTTTATGTGCATACGGCGTATCTGGGACGATACTTCCGCTGGATCCCCTGCGACCGACCGGCTTTTGACGGGCGCTTCGGTGTTGCCTTCGAAAGCCCGGACGGCTCCATGCGCATCACTGTGTATGAAGGGGATTACATCCATGTGCAGCAGCCCGGCCAGGACGTCTGGCTTCTTGCCCGACTGGATCCCTTTGCAACCGGCGAAGAGACGGTCCTGACGGATGAGTCTTTATACGCCATTCTGCGCCGGAACTACGACCAGGAAGAAAGCTCCCCCTTGCGTCTGGTGCTGAAAAGCAGCACAAACGACCCCCAACAGGCCGCGCTGGAGTTCCTGGCCCTCTGGGGCGAGCATCTGCAGAAAAACCTTTCACCCGGCAACGTGTACGCCGTATCGGAGTTTTCTTACAAAAAGTGGGATCCGGGTATTGTAAGCGTTCCTGCTGAGGGCGCCAAAATCCATGCCGTGTACATTTCCTACTCCCTGCGCCCGAAAAACGAAGCGGGCTACACTGTCTGGCCGCAAGGGTCCCTGGGGAGCGACGGCGTTATTCACCATTTCGGAACGATTTCCGTGGAAAAAACAGCGGAAAGCGAATGGCGCTGCCGGGGCATCACCTACGGCGCCGGGACGTAGCGCAGACAGGGACATAACGGGCGTGGCGCTGACGCTGTTTCAGCGGAGTTGAAAGGAGAAAAGATGAAAAAACACAGGTTTTTCGCGGTACTGCTGCCGCTGTTTGCTTTCCTGCTCCTGTTTTCCGCCTGCCGGCTGAACACGCCGGAAAATGACCCTGCCGAATCAACGGCAGTCCCCTCTGAAACTGCGCAGCCGGAACCAGAAAAGCTTCCTCTCCTGTCCGCCAGCGCGGCCATCATCCTTCCGGAAGATGACGTTTGGTGCCTGCATTTGAAATCAGGCGACGCAAACCTTTCGATGCTTTTGCAGAATCTCTCCTCCGCTTCCGTGTATGCGGTGGAAGTTTCGCCGGGGCCGTGGACGCAGATGCTGTTTTTCCGAGACGGAGTAAAACAGGCCGTCTACGCGGTGAACCCCCATAATGTGCTCCGCGTCGAGACCGGCGAAGGGGTCGGCTACTACCGGCTGGCGGATGAAAAGCCGCTTTATGACTTTCTGACCGTTGCATTCGAGGAACATACTTCTCAAAACAACGTAAACCCCCACTATCTCAAAGCCATCCAGTATGCCAGGGCACGGGAGTTTCTGGCCGACGGCATCGCCGAAGCGCGCCTGACGTCGTTTACGGAAATCTACTCCCTGCCCGTCAGCAGCCGCTACTCCTACACGGTGTACCAGGGCACCTACTGCGCCTTCCCCGCCGCGTCCGAGCCGCAGACCGCCCCCTGGAAGGAGTTCATCCACGTTTTCCCCATTTTATATGACCGTGAAAACGAAAATGCGGTGGAACTGGGGCCAATGTACCTTCCGTCGGCAAGCCGGCCCCGCGGGAGCGAT
>JAKPBM010000243.1 GCA_029778935.1 Bacillota bacterium
ACGGAAAACGGCGCGGGGCTGCACCATCCGAAAGTGCGGTTTGACGAAAACGCCCTTGCTTATGGCGCGGCGGCGCTGGCGGAAGGGGCGGCAGGGTGGCTGGCCGCCCGGGCGGGGAAGTAGGCGGGCAAGAAGCCGGCTTGGGTACGGGTCAACGGCTTTTGGATGAGCGGAGTGGCATCAAAAAGCGTCCTGTATGAGATTTGGCGGCTGGTATAAGTTTTGACCGCCAGCGGGCGGACGTCCGGACGGCGGGAACAGAAAACGGGGCGTTGCGGAGCGGCGTAAGCCGTTCTTTGACGCTTCATTCATCGAATTTCCGGGCTTTGCGCCGCCAAAATGCAGTCGGCCGCCCGGTCAGAAGGGTTACATCCGGCAAAGGAGGGGTACCATGCGGCGAATTGTCCTTCCCGCGCGCTACTACGAACAGTTTGGCGCCGACTATTCTTTGCCCGTGCCCGGGGAAGGGTACGGCGGGTGGAAACAGGCGATGCTCCCGCTGGATTTGGACAAAACGGCGGTGGTCGTCATGCACGCCTGGGACGTGGGCACGCCGGAGGAAAACCCCGGCGTGTATAGTGCCTGCGAATATATCCCCCGGTCCGTGGAGATTTGCCAAAAGGTGCTGCCGCCGCTGCTGGCGGCGGTGCGCAGGGCCGGCGTAAAGCTGTACCACGTTGTGGGCGGGGGCGATTATTATAAGGACCTGCCCGCATACCGGGAAACGGCGGCGCTGGCAGGGTGTGAGCCGCCGATGCAAAGGCTGAAAGCGGGCGAAATTGCCCGGGAGCTGCAGCGTTTCCGGGCCGAAAACGTGCACCCTGGCAAGGAAAACCTGCCCCGGATGCAAAAGGGATACACCTTTGCCAAAGAGGCGTTGCCGCTTCCCGGCGAGCCGGTGGCGGAAAACTCCCACCAGCTGTTTGCTTTATGCCTGCGGGACGGCGTGGACCACCTGATGTACGCCGGGTTTGCCATCAACATGTGTCTTTTGGTTTCGCCCGGCGGCATGGTGGACATGAGCCGGCGGGGGCTGCTCTGCTCGGCCTTTGCCGACGCGGTGACGGCGGTGGAAAACAAGGAAACGGCCGCCAAAGAGCTTTGCAAGGAAATCGCGTTATGGTACCTTTCGGTAGTGTTCGGCTTCGTCTACGACACGAAAGACTTCATCCGGGCCATCGGCGGGGAGGGCTGACCCATGCAGCGCAAGTATTTCGACGTAAACGCCGCCTTCGGGCGAAGCAATTTCAAAGAGCCGGAAATCCCCTACACAAAAGAGCAGCTTGCGGACGAAATGGCCTACTACCGCATCCACGGCGCGCTGGTGACAAGCCTTACGGCCAAAGACTACTCGCCCGTTTTGGGCAACCGGCAAACACTGGAAGCCGCGGCGGAAAATCCGCGGCTGTTTGCGGCGGCAGTAATCATCCCCGACTTCCGGTTTGAAATGCGGGACGGGGAAAATTACCTGGCCCAGCTTGCGGACGCGGGCGTAAAGGCCTTTCGGATGTTCCCCTCTGCCCTGCAGCACGGGTTCGATCCCTTTACCCTGGAGGAAACGGCAGAATTT
>JAKPBM010000263.1 GCA_029778935.1 Bacillota bacterium
CCGTCCGTCGCCGTTTCGACCTGAAAGCCCTCTTTTTCCATGTACATGCGCAGAAGTTCCAGGATATTCAAGTCGTCTTCCGCGATAAGCATCTTTTTCGGAGGCATTTGGTCCACCCTCTTTTCGTATTCTAGCTGTATTATACCCCCGCCGGGCCGTTTACGTGTTAACTATTTGTAACGCTTTCGTCGCTGATCACCCGTTTTATGCCCTTTTCGGCCTTGGCCCGGGGGATTAGAATCTCCCTTCCGCAGGTTTCGCAGACCATGCGGAAATCCAGGCCGATGCGGGTCACTTTCCAGATGTTTCCGCCGCAGGGATGCGGCTTTTTCATTAACAGCCGGTCTCCAACCTGAATATTCACGGCCACCCCTGTCCTTTCAGATATTTTATAGTTGCAGCCTGCATAGACTGTATATGCCCCCCGTCGGCGAAAAAGAGAAAGGCAGGCAAAGATCCATGCAGAAAAAGAGCCATTGGAAGGAAATTCGCGCAAGCGCGCAGAGAAGCATGCTGTCCCGGCTGATTCCGGGAGATATCATCAGCGGAACCGTCTCTTTGGTGGAAAAAGACGCCGTGTGGATCGACGTGGGCGGGCTGCAGCCGGCTTGTTTGCCGGCGGAGCGCATCGCCCTCTCCCCCGCCACCTGCCAGACCTGCCGTTTTGTCAAAGGGCAGAAAGTCTACGCGGCGGTGCTGTCCATCCACAGGGATACGAAAACCATTTTTCTCACCCACTACGAGCTTCTCGGCACCTTTGCCGAAAACACCGCCGGGCTGAATGTTGGCGACCGGGTCAAAGGCTACTGGCTTTCGCCCAGGCTCGTCGAGCTGACGCCGAACCTTTGGGGCGAAGTTGTCGGCCGCGTCCCCCCGTCCCGGTACGAAAAAGGCGGCGAAGTGGAAGTGGAAATCGCCAGTATCGACCCGAAGCAGGCGTCTTTAACCGTAAAGCTCGTCCCCGTACCGAAAAACGCCGCCAAAAAGGCGGAACCGGCCGCCGAACGCCGTTCCTACGCCCCCTTCCGGTATTTTCAGACGGAAGGAAGACTGCTGCACTGGGTATACGCGCCGGTGGAGCCGGTACACCCCCAGGCGGAAACGATATTTTTCGTCAGCTCCTGCCGGATTGTCCGCTAAGCTCACCCACCGTTTCCTCCAGCAGCCGCAGGTCGACAAAGGTGTCGCCCCGCTTGGACGGGTCGCGCAGCAGCGCGGCGGGATGGTAGATGGCCATAATCTTGCGGCCGTCGCCGTAGTCGTACCACACGCCGTGCTCCGCCGTAATCTTGAAGTCCGGCCGGATGAGCCGCATGGCCGCAATCCGCCCTAAACAGACGATATATTTGGGGTTAATCAGCTCCATCTGCCGCGCCAGATACGGAAAACAGGCGTCCTGCTCTTCCGGCAGGGGGTCGCGGTTATTGGGCGGGCGGCATTTGACAATGTTGGCGATGTACACCTGCTCCCGGCTCCAGCCGATGGAAGCAAGCATGGAATCCAGAAGCTGCCCTGCCCTTCCCACAAAGGGCAGGCCCTGCTCGTCCTCCGAGGCGCCGGGCCCCTCCCCGATGAACATAACCGGGGAATGGATGTTCCCCGTTCCGAACACAACTTTATTGCGAGTGGGCCAAAGCCCACATTTCTGGCAGCTTTCGCAGGCGGCCCGCAGTTCTTCCCACGTTTGCATCCGCCGTTTCCTCCTTAGTATACCGTGTAAACCCCGCACAGGGCGGGTTTTCTGTACTGGTAATTATAACATAAACCGGCATTCCTTGAAAAGAAGCTCAAAATGCAAAGCCGCACCCATAGTTGGATGCGGCTTTTTGCTTATTCGGATACTTTGCTCTGCTCGGTAAACTCTTTTTCGAGGGCCTTTTGCATGTTGGCCTTGGCGTTGGCGATGTGAGCCGCCGTCAGGTGCTCCGCGGCCAATGCGTCGCGGTTTTTGATGGCGTTTAAAATCTCCCGATGCTCCCTGGCGGCCACCCGCGCCCTGTCCGCCGTGCGGAAGGACTGTTCCCGGGCTTTCCGCACGTAGTTGTGAAAGCTCTTTAAGGTGTTGAGAAGCATCCGCGAGCGGCTGGCCTCGTAGAGCTTTTCGTGGAACCGGGTGTCCATGTTCCAGGCCTGCAGCGTGTCGCCCCGCTCCACATAGAAATCCTGCAAATCGACGATTTCATACAGGGCGGCCAGCTCTTCCTCCGTGATATACATGGCCGCCAGCCGGGAGGCAAGCCCCTCGATTAACATGCGCATGGTGTAGATGTCCTCGATGTCCTTGGGCGTAACGCCGATGACGACGGCGCCCTTCTGGGACAGGTGGACAAGCCCCTCCTGCTCCAGCTGGAACAGCGCTTCCCGCACCGGCGTGCGGCTCACACCCAGTGCGGCGGATAGCTTGGTTTCCGTCAGGACCTCCCCGTGCGGCAGCTCTCCTTCCAGAATGGCACGTTCCAGATGTTGAAACACCCGCGTGGCCAGCGACCCGCGTTCAGACCCTTCCAGTTTGCCAAGCATTCCGCTACTCTCCTCTTATCGTCTGCGTTTTGCCGCCAGATCCGGCCGTTCGGCTTCGATGACGGAGGTCAGCTCGTCTTCGCTCATGACCGTCTGCCGGCCCTCGGCATAGACTTCGTCCATATGGGCCTTGACCTTCGCCACGAGGTCGCTCTGCTTATCGACCCGTTCGTCGCCCTGTAAATTATAGTAGCTGTTGATCCAAAATGCAATACCGGCGGAACCGGAAGTATTGTTCAACACTACGCTGACGGGACGATTGAGGAGTTTTTCCGTATTGAAAATGTTGTAAATCTCTTCATCTTTCAT
>JAKPBM010000300.1 GCA_029778935.1 Bacillota bacterium
TTGTCCGCCCGGCGTATACGCTGGGGGGCACGGGCGGCGGCTTTGCCCATTCCGAAGAGGAGCTGATACCGCTGGTGGGCAACGCGCTGGAACTGTCGCCCGTCGGGCAGGTGCTGATTGAAAAAAGCATCAAAGGATATAAGGAAATTGAATACGAGGTCATGCGGGACCGCAACGACACGGCCATCACCGTCTGCAACATGGAAAACGTGGACCCGGTAGGCATCCACACGGGCGACTCCATCGTCGTCTGCCCGTCCCAGACGCTGACCAACAAGGAATACCACATGCTGCGCGACAGCGCGCTGAAAATCATCCGCGCGCTGGAAATCGAAGGCGGCTGCAACATACAGTTTGCACTGGACCCGGAGTCTTTTCAATATTATGTCATAGAGGTGAACCCCCGGGTGTCCCGCTCGTCGGCGCTGGCTTCCAAGGCGTCGGGGTACCCGATTGCAAGGGTATCGGCGAAAATCGGCGTCGGCATGACGCTGGACGAAATTCAAATCGCCAACACGCCCGCGTCCTTTGAGCCGACGCTGGACTACGTGGTCACCAAAATGCCCCGGTTCCCCTTCGACAAGTTCACCGACGCCGACAACGCCCTCTCCACCCAGATGAAGGCCACCGGCGAGGTTATGAGCGTGGGCCGAACCTTCGAGGAAAGCCTGCTCAAGGCCATCCGCTCGCTGGAAATCGGCCTTTGCCACCTGCATCACCCCAAATTCGACGCCTGGGGCAGGGGAGAACTGCTGCAGTATATCAAAATCGGCACCGACGACCGGATTTACGCCATGGCGCAGCTGCTGCGCCTGGGCTGTAAAGCCGAAGACCTTGCCAGGGCGACGGGCATCGACGCGTTCTTTATAAGAAAGTTGCAAAACATCGTGGAAATGGAGCGAAAACTGCGGAATAACAAGGGCAGTATTTCCACTTTATACGAAGCCAAGAAAATGGGGTTTTCCGACCGGTTTGCGGCCCGGCTCTGGGGCATGGCGGAAACGGAAGTAGAAGCTCTGCGCAAAGAAGCGGGCATCCGCCCCGTGTACAAGATGATCGACACCTGCGCCTCCGAGTTTAAAAGCTACATACCGTACTTCTACTCGACGTACGAGGAAGAAAACGAGTCGGTGGTGTCTCCGAAAAAGAAAATCGTGGTGCTTGGCTCCGGCCCCATCCGCATCGGGCAGGGAATCGAGTTTGACTATTCCACCGTCCGGGCCATTAAGGCCATCCGGGCGGCGGGGTACGAAGCGGTGGTCATCAACAACAACCCCGAAACCGTCTCCACCGACTACACTTGCTCCGACAAGCTCTATTTTGAGCCGCTGACGGTGGAAGACGTCATGCATGTCATCGACCTGGAACAGCCGGAGGGCGTCATCGCCACACTGGGCGGGCAGACGGCCATCAACCTGGCGGCGCCTTTGGCCGCCCGGGGCGTAAAACTCATCGGCAGCGGCTGCGACGCCATTGAAAAGGCGGAAAACAGGGAAGCCTTCGATAAGCTCCTTTCCGACCTGGACATTCCCAGGCCCAAAGGCCGGGCGGTCACGTCCATCCAGGAAGGGCTGCTGGCGGCCCGGGAAATCGGCTACCCCGTTTTGGTGCGGCCGAGCTTTGTTTTGGGCGGCAGGGCCATGCAGATTGTGGCGAAAGAACACCACTTAAAGCAGTACCTTCAAACGGCCGCCTCCGTCAGTGAAGACAAACCCGTGCTGGTGGACCAGTACATCCGCGGCAAGGAAGCGGAGGTGGACGCCGTCTGCGACGGAAAGCAGGTGTTCGTGCCCGGCATTATGGAGCACGTGGAGCGCACGGGCGTCCACTCGGGCGATTCCATCAGCGTATATCCGCCCTACACGCTTAGCGAAAGCGTCAAGCAGACCATCCTGGACTATACGGAGCGGCTGGGGCTGGGCATCGGCATTATCGGCCTGTTCAACATCCAGTTCGTCATCGACCCATCCGACCGGGTCTATATCATAGAGGTCAATCCCCGCTCGTCCCGCACGGTGCCGTACCTGTCCAAGGCTACGGGCGTGCCGCTGGCGGATGTGGCGACACTGGTCATGCTGGGCAAGTCTCTGGCGGAACAGGGGTACACCGGGCGGTATATGCCCGAGCGGAAGCGGTGGTACGTCAAGGCGCCGGTGTTCTCCTTCTCCAAGCTCACCGGCATGGACGCCTACCTCTCGCCGGAGATGAAGTCCACCGGCGAGGTCATCGGCTACGACCGGAAGTTTTTGCGGGCCATGTACAAGGCCATGGTCGCTTCCGGCATCCGCCTGCGGGACTGCGGCAAGGTGATTGTCACCCTGGCCGACGAGGACAAGGAGGAGGCCCTGCCGCTGATTCGTCGCTTTTACGACATGGGCTTTGCCATCGAGGCGACCATCGGCACGGCTAACTTCCTAAACGCCCACGGCGTGCCGACGACTCTGCGGGGCAAGCCCAGCGAAGGCAGCTGGGAAATCCTCGAAGCCATCAAAGCCAAAGACGTAAGCTACGTCATCAACACCCGGGCGATTCTGTCCGGCATACACTATGTGGACGGCGTGGCCATCCGCCGCTGCGCTTGCCAGAACAACGTGACCATGCTCACTTCTTTAGACACGGTGAGCGTTTTATTGGACGTGTTGGAGGAGACCATGTTCGGCGTCTCCACCATCGACGCTTAGGAGGTATCTATGCGCTTTACAAAGATGCACGGGCTCGGCAACGACTACCTGTACGTATTCGGCGAGCCGGAAAACCCCAGGGAGCTAGCCGTCAAACTCTCCGACCGCCACTTCGGCGCCGGCGCCGACGGCATGATCTGGATTTCGCCCTCGGCGGTGGCGGATTTTAAAATGCGCATCTTCAACGCCGACGGCAGCGAGGCGGAAATGTGCGGCAACGGCATCCGCTGCGTGGGCAAATACGTGTACGACAAGGGCTATACGGACAAGAAGCACCTGCGCATCGAAACGAAAGCGGGCATCCGCACGCTGCAGCTGCACGTTTCTTTCGGCAAAGTGCGAAGCGTCGCTGTGGACATGGGCAAAGGCGCGGTGGGTGAAGACCTAACCCTGTCCATAGCCGGCGAAACCGTCGCCGTGACCCCGGTCAACGTGGGCAACCCCCACGCGGTCTTGTTTGTGGAGGACATGGCGAACGCCCCTCTGACCACCCTCGGCCCCCAAATCGAGCGGCACGAAGCCTTTCCCGAAGGAACCAACGTGGAGTTTGTGCAGGTGAAAGACAGAACCAATTTGCGCATGCGCGTCTGGGAGCGGGGCAGCGGCGTCACCATGGCCTGCGGCACGGGCGCCTGCGCAAGCGTTTTGGCGGCGGTGCGGAAAGGTTTTTGCCCCGCGGGGGAAACTGTATTTGTGGAGCTGGACGGGGGGACGCTGGAAATCCTCGTTTCGCCCGACAACACCGTCACCATGACCGGGCCGGCGGAAACCGTTTATGAAGGGGAGACAAATCTATGCTGAAACCCAACATGCACTATGCGGAACTGAAAGACTCCTACCTCTTTTACAACATCAGCCAGAAAACCAAAGCCTACCTGGAAAAACACCCCGGCGCAAAACTCTACCGGCTGGGGATTGGCGATGTGTCGCTGCCTCTGTGCGGCGCGGTGATTCAGGCTTTGCACGAAGCCGTCGACGACCAGTCGAAGAAGGAAACCTTCCACGGCTACATGCCCGAATGCGGCGCGCCGTTTTTACGGGAAACTATCGCCGACTATTACCGGGCACGGGGCGTAAAGCTTCTTCCCGACGAAGTCTTTGTCTCCAGCGGCGCCAGCGACGAGCTGGGCGACATTTTGGACCTGTTTGACAAAAGCAACGCCGCCATGGTCATCGAGCCTGCATATCCCGCCTACGTGGATGCCAACATAATGGCGGGAAGAAACATCGTGCACCTTGCTTCCGGGCGGGAAAACGGCTTTTTGCCCGAGCCGGACGAGTCGTTGCAGGCGGAAATCCTTTACATCTGCTCGCCCAACAACCCGACGGGAGCGGTGTTTGACAAGGAAAAACTCAAGAAGTGGGTCGATTTTGCCAACAAAACCGGCGCCGTCATCATCTTCGACGCGGCCTATGAGGCTTATATAGAGGACGAAACCCTGCCCCACAGCATTTTTGAAATCGAAGGCGCCCGCACCTGCGCCATTGAAATCTGCTCTCTGTCCAAAACCGCCGGCTTTACGGGCACCCGCCTGGGCTATACGGTCATCCCGCTGGAGCTGGAGCGCTGCGGCATGCATTTAAACGCCATGTGGGTGCGCAACCGGACGACGAAAACCAACGGCGTGTCCTACATTCTGCAAAAGGGCGGCTCCGCCGTCTTTACGCCCGAAGGCCAGCGGCAAATTAAGGAAAACATCGCCGTCTATAAGCAAAACGCAAGATTTCTCATGGAAACGCTCGATTCACTGGGGGTTTGGTACTGCGGCGGCAAGAACGCGCCCTATATCTGGATGAAATGCCCCAATGACATGAGCGGCTGGGAATTTTTCGATTTGCTGCTTAGCGAAATTCAAGTCGTCGGCACGCCCGGCGAAGGCTTTGGCGACTGCGGCAAAGGCTATTTCCGGTTTTCCACCTTCGGCAGCCCCGAAGATACTAAAGAAGCGGCCGCGCGCCTGGCGCAGCTTCTGCGCGGGCTGTAAGCCGCCTTGCGGAAAGGATGGTACCCATGCGCAATTATCAGGAGGAATTCAAAAACCGCGTCGCGTTTATTCGGTCGGTGCTGGCCGAAAGCGGCGCAAAGGGCATCGTGTACGGCAACAGCGGCGGCAAGGATTCGGCGCTGGTGGGCATTCTCTGCAAAGCCGCCTGCGACAACACCGTGGGCGTCATCATGCCCTGCTCGACCAAGCGCAACTACGAGCAGGACCGGTTTGACGCGCTGTCCGTGGCGAAAATCTACGGCATCGAGACCCGCACCGTGGATTTGACGCCGGTGAAAGAGGCGGAAGTCGCGGCCCTTTCGGGTGTCACCGAGCTGACCCCGCTGGCCCTTGCCAACATCGCGCCCAGGCTTCGCATGCTCACCCTGTACGCCATCGCCGCGGCGGAAAACCGGCTGGTGGCGGGCACAGGCAACAAAAGCGAAGCCTACGTCGGGTATTTCACCAAGTGGGGCGACGGCGCCCACGACTTTAACCCCATCGCCGACCTGACGGTGACGGAAATCTACGAGTTCCTTCGGTATCTGAAAGCGCCCAACGCCATTATCGACAAGGCCCCCTCCGCCGCCCTGTTTGAAGGGCAGACCGACGAAGGCGAAATGGGCGTGACGTACGCGGAGCTGGACACGTATATTTCCGGCGGCTCCGTTTCGGAGGAGAAGAAGGCCATCATCGACCGGCTGCACAAAGTCAGCGAGCACAAGAGAAAACCTATCGTCACCTACCCGCCTTCGCTGTAAGACGCGAAGGTTTCCGTTTTACCGCGGCTCCCGCTTGGGTAAGTGCCCTCGCATGGGGCGGGCGCTTTCCCTCTTTGGGGAAAGAGGCCGGGTTGCGGGCAGGTTTGCTGACCGGAAAAGGAATGTTTCCAAGCCAAAATGTTTTGGCATGAGCGGAGTTGGATTTGTCGCGGGAATCCCGGCGCAGCCCTCCGCTTTGCGGGGAGGGGCGCCCTGCCCATAGGGCTCCTCCTTCCAGACAGAGTGCCCTGCGGGCTGCGGGAGAGCCTTTCTGAGGGAACGTCCCGCTCATCCGGCGGATTCCGGCAAACTTTTTTGCGGGGGCGGCCCGCAGCGGTTTGCGAGGCTATACCCGTTCCGTTTGGAGCTAGGATACCGCCGTGTCCCGCCGCTTGCAGGCACAAACGGCGTTGGTAAAATGAAAGTATGAGAACCGCCTGCTGGTTTCGGCAGGCGGTTCCTTTTTATTTTGCTTTCTGGTATACTGATAGCGCCTCAACTGATGGTTGAATCGCTGCCGTAGGGGCGAGGAACAGGCGAAACGGAAGCCTGTCTGCCGCCAAATGCGGGGGTGCTCTGCCCAAAATCCGCTGTCGCAGGATAATCAGGTCGTCGGGAAGAAAACGCACAAAAAATCGCTGTATACGCCATATTTCCGCTCAAAAAGTACTCAACCGGCGGTTGAACCTCTGTTTCAACGAATAAGTTATTTCCTTTTTGCGATTTTTTCCTATACTCAAAGCACAAGAAAGGTGGGTTGACAATGGAAAATCAAAACTACGCATCCATTCTCTGCGAACGTATTACCAATCTAAGAAAGGATAACGGCCTGACACAGGAAGCTTTGGCTTCGAAGCTCGGCATTTCCTTCCAGGCGGTGTCCAAGTGGGAAAACGGCCTGTCCTGCCCGGACATTGCGCTCCTGCCGGAACTGGCGGACATTTTCGGCGTGTCCATCGACGAACTGTTCGGAAGGGCGCCGAAAGCGGCCGCTTCCGCCCCGGCCCCCGAAGGAGAGGAACAGGAAGCTTACCAAAGCAGCAGCGAAGACTTTTCCTTCCTGCCCTGGGAGGACGACGGCAAGCTGCGGGCGGCGGCGTTTATCGGCCGCAGGCTGGTGGCAAAGCCGACGCACGATTCGAAGAAGTTTGAGTTCCGCTATATCGGAAAAGCGTTGGACGTGACGTCGTATCTGAATGTCACCATCGAAGGCGATGTGCAGGGTGACGTGGACGCCGGCAACAGCGTGACCTGCGGCGACGTGGGCGGCAGCGTGGACGCCGGCTCCAGCGTCACCTGCGGCGACGTCAACGGCGACATTGACGCCGGCGGGCACGTCGAGTGCGGCAACGTGGACGGCGACGTCGACGCCGGCGGCAGCGTTACCGTCGAAGGAGACGTGCACGGCGACATCCACAGCGGCGGGGATGTCCGGTGCGAAAATGTTTCCGGCGATGTCGAATGTGCCGGCGATGTGACCGTCGAGGGGAGCGTCGAAGGCAACGTCCATGCGGAGGGAAAACTGATTATCAAAGGAAAAGCCGCAAGAGAGTAGCGCTGCTCCCCAAAGCAAAAACCCGGCAGGATAGCCGGGTTTTTGTTTTACAAGAGAGTGCCGCTATGGTAAAATAGGAAAAACATGCCAAAGGAGCGGGGGAACATGCAAATTTACGAAATCGACCTGCATTACCACGCGGGGACGGAGCGGGACCGCGGAAAAACCCTGCGGGACTATTTAGAGTTTGCCAGGCTTTCCGGACGCCGCATCCTGGGAATTACCGACCACAGCTCCCATTTCCGCCCGCCGCTTCGGGACGACATCCGAAACTACCCCCAGTCTTCGGAAGGGCTGCGCATGTACCGGAGGGAACTGGACGAGCTTCGAGCCGATTTTCCCGAACTGCAGATTTTCTTCGGCCCGGAACTGTCCACCAGCACCACCTGCCAGGACATCAACGACGCCTTCATCGAGGTCAGCGATTACTTCATCTACGAGCCGGCGTCCAACTGGGAAGAAATAGAGCTTTACACCGAGCTGATGCTCTCCGAAGTGGCAAAGGTAAGGGCCATCGCCGATTATACGGGCCGCCCCGCCTTTATGGCCCACCCCCTGCGCTCCCGCCTTTCCCGGCGGGCGGACACAGGCCGTACGCCGCCGGAAAACTACGCCGGGCCGGACAGCTTAACCGACGAGGAAGTGTCCGCCTTTTTCGGGCTGGATTTTTACGCCTTTGCCGACTGTGCGAAAGCGCTGGACGTAGGCATCGAGGTCAACGGCGGCACGTTGTTCCGGCAGTACACCCGCAACCACCCCTACTACCGGGACGTTTTGTGCCACGCGTACAAAATCCTGTACCGCCGGGGCGTCTGCTTAATCCCCGCCAGCGACTTGCACGGGTTCGACCCGGGCAAGTGGGGCAACTGGGTGCCCTACGAACTCTTAGAGGCAATCGGTTTGCAAGCGCACGAGGTCACTATCCTTGCAAAACTCGGCGCGAAACTGGACTAAGGGGGGACGGCCATGAACATCCATCAGATAGACTTTCACTGCCACGCGGGCAGCGACCTTCGGGAACTGCTCTCGTTCGCCCGGGACACAAGGCGCGCCGTCGTAGGCGTAACGGAGACCTTTTACGGCGAAAACGGGCCGGAAAACGCCCTTTCTGTGGACGATTTCCTTTGCCTTCGCGCCGAACTGGACGAATGCAAGCGCGAATTTTCCGACCTTGCGCTCTTTTTCGCGCCGGAGCTGGCCCCCGGCGTTAGGGCAGACGAGCTGGACGGCCAGCTTGCCGCCGCAAGCGACTACTTCTTATGCATCCCGGCGGAAGGAAACGGCGATGACCAGACGGCGTTTCTGATTTCCCAGCTGGAACGGGCGGCGGAAGTATCTTGCCGGACGGGCAAGCCCGCCGTTTTGGCCTACGCCTTCCAGACTCTTTTGGCCGGCCGGGT
>JAKPBM010000339.1 GCA_029778935.1 Bacillota bacterium
AGGTGGCCAGCAGGGCGATGACCGTTTCGAGGGAGGCAAGAACCTGTTCCCTGGTGATGATGACTTCCGTGTGCCGGCTGCCGATGAAATCGGCCACCTGCCGGGCGTATTTGAGGTCGATAGCGTCCGTGTTCATGCCGACGGAGAAGGTGTAGATGGGCTCGGACAGCTTTTTCGCCGCAATGGCGCAGACCAGCGACGAATCCAGCCCGCCGGAAAGCAAGAAACCGATTTTGGCGTCTGCCACCAGCCGTTTGGCTACGCCCTCTTCCAGCTTTTCGCGGATGTTTTTGCACACCGTTTCCAGATCGTCATGGCAGACCTCGTCTACCCTGGCGATGTCGCAGTAGCAGTGGAACGCGCCGTCTTTATAGTAATGCCCGGGAGGAAAAGGAAAAATCCGGTCGCAAAGCCCCACCAGGTTTTTCGGTTCGCTGGCAAACACGATGGAACCCTTCGCGTCGTAGCCGTAGTAGAGGGGGCGGATGCCGATGGGGTCTCTGGCGGCCACAAACTCGCCCGTTTCGCCGTCGAAAAGAATCAGGGCGTACTCGGCGTCCAGCATGGCGAACATATCCGTTCCGTACTCCATATATCAAGGCAGCAGGATTTCGCAGTCGGACTCGCTGTGGAAGGCGTATTTTTTCGCCAGCTCCGCCTTGATTTTGTGGAAGCGGTAGATTTCCCCGTTGCAGACCACATAGCTTCCGTCCAGCTCAAAGGGCTGCATCCCCGAGGGGTTTAAGTCCATGATGGCCAGACGGTGAAAGCCCAGCAGGCCCTTTTCGGTCTGCACGATTCGTGTATCGTCCGGCCCCCGGGATTTGGTGCGGTAGAAGCCTCTTACAAATTGGTCGTAGTCCGGCACGCTGCCAACGTAACCTATAATGGAACACATATCTTTTCCTCCACTCAAATTACGCTATGCCGGAACGTTTCCGGCATAGCGTAATTGACCGTATCCACACCGAAAAAGTGTTAAGTGTTTTACTTTACGCTAAAGAGCAAGTCTCCGTAGGTGGGGAAGGGCCAGTATTTCTTGGCCGTGAGGGTTTCCGCCTCGTCGCAGGCGACCCGCAGCTCGCTCATCTTGATGAGCACGTGGTCGCGGATGAACACCGCTTCTTCGCAGGCGCACTGCGCTTCGTGCATGTCGACCAGCGCCTGCTCCAGCTCGGCGACCTTGGCCGCCATCCGGTCGGTAAGCATCGACAGCTTCTTGACCAGGTCCCGCTCGTAGCCCGTCGGGATGGAATCGTCCAGCGCCTTCTTGACCGCCGCTGTGTCCGCCAGCTCGCGCACATAGGCGGTCACCGCCGGCAGAATCTCGGTTTTGACCATATCCGCCATGGTGTTGGCCTCAATGCGCACCGTCTTGCAGTAGTTCTCCAGGGCGATTTCGTAGCGGGAGCGGATCTCCGACTCGGTGAAAATGCCGTGGCGCATAAGTACCTGCATGTTCTTCTCTTCCAGCAGGTGCGGTATGCAGTCGGCCGTGGTGCGGTAGTTGGAAAGGCCTCTCCTCTCCGCTTCGGCGACCCAGGCCTCGTCGTAGCCGTTGCCGTTAAAGATGATGCGCTTATGCTGCCGGATGGTCTGGCGGATCAGGTTCTGCAGCGCTTCGTCGAACTTCTCCGCGCCTTCCAGCTCGTCGGCAAAAACCCGCAGGGCTTCCGCCACGGCGGCGTTCAGCATCGTGTTGGGGTCGGCGATGTTGGCGGAAGAGCCGGCCATGCGGAACTCAAACTTGTTGCCCGTAAAGGCAAAGGGCGAGGTGCGGTTTCTGTCGGTGGTGTCCCGCGGAAACTTGGGCAGAACGTCGACGCCCAGCTTCATCTGCGTCCGCTCGCCGCAGCAG
>JAKPBM010000343.1 GCA_029778935.1 Bacillota bacterium
GGCCAGCACAAAGTCTTCCGCCCGGTACACTTTCGGGTCGTGGCGGGCAGGCAGCAGCATCAAAAGCATCTCTGTGCCTTCCTCAATTTTGCCGCAGAGCAGGGCCGCCATGGCAAGCCATACGGCGCCGTGGGTGTACTGGCCGCCGTTTTCGCGGACACCCGGCGGGTACGCGGCGATATAGCCCGGGTCGCCCTCGGACCGGAAGGGCGGCGTAAACAGCTTGATAATTTTGCGGTCGAAGTCCGCCAATCTGGCGATGGCGTTTTCAATGGCCCCGTCGGCCTTTGTCGCGTCGGCCTTGGGGTCGAACACGGCAAAGCTCTGGGCCAGGGAGTCGATTTGGCACTCCTTGTTTTCCTTGGAGCCGACGGGCCGGCCGTTTTTGTCGTACCCTCGTAGGAACCAGCGGCCGTCGAAGGCGTCGTCCGCCGCTTTGGAAATGGACGCGGCGAAGCTGTCAAACCGCTCGGCCAGCTCGTTTCGGCCCTTCCGGCGGGCAAGTTCCGCCAGCCCCGTAAGGGCGAGACTTCCAAACCGCGCCATAAAGGCGCTTTCGCCGCCCAGGCGGTTCATCCCGTCGTTCCAGTCGCCGCCTAAGAGGAACGGCAGGCCGTGTTCGCCCACGCCCCGGCGCATAAACAGCTCGGCGGCGCGGACGCAGTGGTCAAAGAAAGGTTCTCTTTCGGCGGAGACTTCCGGCTCCTCGTACCGCTCCGTTTCGTTGTCCGCCAGGGGGCGGGAGACAAGGTAGGGAAGCGGAATATCCAGAATCTTTTCGTCGCCGGTGGCGGTCACGTACCAGTAGGCCCCCAGGCACATCCAGAGCAGGTCGTCGCTGCACCGGGTGCGCACGCCCTTATGGTGTTTCAGGCCGCCGCGCATGCCGCCGTGCCACCAGTGCTGCACGTCGCCTTCCCGGTACTGGTGACAGGCGGCGCGGAGCAGCTGTTCTCTTAAAATCTGCGGCTCGGTCAGCAGAAACGCCGCCGCGTCCTGCAATTGGTCGCGGAAGCCGTAGGCGCCGCCGTTTTGGTACAGAGAGCTTCGGGCGTACAGGCGGGCGCCTTTGATCTGCCAGGCGTTCCAGCGGTTGATATAGTGGTTGAGCGCTTCGGAGGGCGTCTCAATCTTCACATGGCCGCAAAGGGCCAGCCGGTGGGACTTGGCTTCCAACAGCGCCTTGTCCGGGTCTTCCGCCGGTTTGGGTAAGGAGGCCACGTCTTCGCCCGCCATAACGGAAAGAACCAGCCGCACCCGGCCGGAAACGGAGCGCAGCGGCAGCCGCACGGCCATGCACGGGAACAGCCCGGCCCCCGTTTTGCCGTCAAAGGCCCCCTGGGCGTAGGCGGCAAAGTCGCCGGTGTAGTCCGCCAAAGGCACGCTGGCGGTCATGGCCAGCACCTTGGGGAAGCCCTTGGGCGAGAAGGGGTTTTTGGCGTAGAGAAGGTTGGCCTCGGCGTCATAGAAGGTAATCGCCCGGGCGTTTTCCGTGTTCTGCTCGCCCAGCACGGGGCGAAGCATCCAGTCGACGGCGCATTCGGCGCTTATACCTTCCACTTCAATGATGACCGTCCGCAACGCTTTGCAGGGGTCCACGAAAGCGGTGGTGCGGAAGCGCATGCCGTCGATTTCCTTATACCAGACCGTGTTGCCCGGGCCGAAGTCGCAGCGGGCAAAGTACCCGTCGTCGGCGCAGAAAAGGGAGATGCGTCTGCCGTCCTTGTACAGGCAAAGCTCTTCCCCGTGGCCTTTGGCAAGCAGCGGGTCGTTTTCCCACGGGGTGAGCCGGAACAGGCGGGAATTGGCGCACCAGAGGTGCGTCAGGCCGAAGTCGGCGGACAAAACGCCGAAGTACCGGTTGGCCAGCGGCTGGCTTTTGGCGTTGCCGGTGAGGATAGGCTTGTCCGCCCGTCTGGCATACGGGACAAGGGCCGCCGCCGAGGGCAGGGGCGTTTCGTCCGGCAGAATAAGGGAGGCGGCAAAGCGCAGGGTTTCCTTTTCCTCCTCGGTAAGCACCGCCGCGTCCAGCAGATGCACGCCGCCATGCTTGCCCAGCCGGTGCTCGCTGCCAATCAGCGCCAAAGCGCGCAAAGCGTCCGTATGCTGCGGGCGGCCGTAGTCGCTGCCGTCGTTAGTGAGGATGACCAGGTCGAAGGCCAATCCGTTTTCCGCCAGCAGCCGGTGGAAGCGGATGGATTTATAGATTTCGCGGGTGCTCTGCTTGGCAAGGTTCCTGCCGTCCAATAAGGCAATCGGCAGGTCGCCGGAGATGCCCATCCGCCAGAGGGTGTCCCTCGGGCCGGCGGAAGCGGGGGCGAAGTAGCGCCTTGCGTATTGGGAAAGGAGCTTGCCGCCCATGGTCAGCGCCTCGGCCACGCCCACTCCGTCCAGAGACAGCGCGCTGGCGGTGAGCTTCAGCCGGTTGGCCGGGCGCACTTCGCCTTTGAGCGCCGCCCGGGCTTCCGTAAGCACTGCCTCCTCGGAAAAACCGGCGGCCAGGGCCGTCTGGATGCGCTTTGTTTCGCCGGGGGCAAGGGTGAACCGGCACAGCATGCGCACGGCCCCGTCGGGCAGGGCGCCAAAGGTTTGGTTTTCAGGGTTTTCAAAGAGGGCGGAAACGTCGGTTTTGCCAAACCGGCCGAAGATTTCGCTGCGGGAGGCGGTGAAGGTTGCCTGCTGGTCCGTCACAAAG
>JAKPBM010000394.1 GCA_029778935.1 Bacillota bacterium
CCTTACTATAGGCGACAAAACCACCCGGTTAAACGGCAAAAAGCCCAACAAGGTCTGCCGTCTGGGGCTGGGGCGCACGTTCCAGAACATCCGCCTGTTTAAGGACCTGACGGTGCTCGACAACGTGCGCATCGCCATGCACGACTACGGCAAATACGGTTTCCTTTCCGCCTATTTCCACCTGCCGCCCTATAAAAAGGCGGAAAACGAGGTGCTGCGGAGGAGCATGGAGATTCTTTCCGTATTCCATCTGGAAAACCACAAGGACGATTTGGCGAAAAACCTGCCCTACGGCGACCAGCGGAAGCTGGAAATCGCCCGGGCGCTGGCCACCAACCCCGCCATTCTGCTTCTGGACGAGCCGGCCGCCGGCATGAACCCGGCGGAAACGGCGCAGCTGACGGAGCTGATCGCCTACATACGCGAAAAGTTCAAGGTGACCATTCTATTAATCGAGCACGACATGTCTTTGGTCATGCGCATCTGCGAGCGCATTTACGTTCTGGACTACGGCATGGTGATTGCGGAAGGCACGCCGGCGGAAATCCGCTCCAACCCCCGCGTCATCAAGGCTTACCTTGGGGAGGAGGCTCCCGATGCTTGAGGTATCGAATCTGAACGTCCATTACGGCGTGATTCACGCGCTGAAAAACGTCTCTCTGTCCGTGCAGGCGGGCGAAATCGTGACCCTGCTGGGCACCAACGGCGCCGGCAAAACCACGACCTTGCGCACCCTGTCGGGCCTGAAAAAGGCCACATCCGGTTCCATCCTTTTTGAAGGAAAGGACATTACCACTTTACCCGCCCGGGAGCGGGTGAAGCTGGGCATGTCCCAGGTTCCCGAAGGGCGACGGGTGTTTTCCAGCATGACGGTGCTGGAAAATCTGGAACTGGGCGCCTTTCTGCGCAAGGACAAGGCAGGGATAGCCAAAGACATGAAAATGGTCTTCGAGCGCTTCCCCATCCTGGCTGAGCGCAGGAGGCAGCTGGCGGGCACTTTGTCCGGCGGCGAACAACAGATGCTGGCCATGGGCCGGGCGCTCATGAGCCGGCCGCGGCTGCTGCTTCTGGACGAACCCTCCATGGGCCTGGCCCCCTTGTTTGTGCAGGAAATCTTTAGTATAATTAAAGACATCAACGAGTCCGGCACAACGGTTCTGCTGGTGGAACAGAACGCCAATATGGCCCTGCGCATCGCCCATCGGGCGTACGTGCTGGAAACCGGCTCCGTGGTACTTGCCGGTACGGGGGCTGAACTGCTGGCCAGCGACGCTGTGAAAAAAGCGTATTTAGGAGGGGAATAAGGTATGTTTGTACGGAACAAGATGACGACGCATCCCTTCACCGTTTCTCCCGACCAAACCATTGTCGACGCCCAGGCGCTGATTACCAAAAACAAGGTCAAGCGGCTGCCCGTGGTGAAAAACGGCCGCCTGGTGGGCATCGTGTCGGAAAGCGACATCGAACGGGCCTCCCCTTCCAAAGCGACGGCGCTTTCCATGCGGGAAGCCATCTATATCCTGTCCAAAACGAAGATTTCCTCCATCATGACGAAAAACCCGGTCACCATCCACCCCGGCGCTCTGCTGGAGGAAGCGGCCCTGCTCATGCGGGACAAGGACATCGGCTGTCTGCCGGTGGTGGAGGACGACAAGCTCGTCGGCATCATCACCGCCAGCGACATCATGGACTCCTTCATTGAGCTGCTTGGTTTCCGGGAACCGGGCACAAGGCTTACCATCGAAGCCGAGGACGCGCCGGGTATTCTGTCGATTCTGACCAGCGTCTTTGCCAGCTTTGGGGCCAATATCAACCATGTGGCCGTGTACAAAGGCAATGCGGGCAAAAGCGACGTGGTCGTAAGCACCAACGCCTTGGATACCGCCGAAATCGAAGCCAAACTGGAACAGCAGGGCTTTCGCATCGTGCACCGCCTGAAACATTAAGCAAAAACCCCCTCCGCGTTTGCGGAGGGGGTTTTGGTAAAGGCTCGCTGGCGAACTTTCCGCCGCGGGCAATCCGGCAGGCGCGGGCAGTTTTCAGGCTGGCAATCCGCGGCGGAAGCGGGAGATTTTCCGGAAGCGCGATATGTCAAACCGGGTTTTCCCCGTCTTTATGTACAAGCGGCCGGAAAGGCTTCTATAAGGAAACACCTGTCGCACGCTTTCTACGTGCCTGCTTCTCCGACTGCGCTGGTTCCCGAGTATTTGCAAAGCTTTTCCCGCTTGCGATAGAGGAAAGCGGTAGATTGGAAACTGTACGATACACCGAGATGACATGCCATGTTGCGCCCAAGCGCCCTCTTTCGTCCTGTCAAAGTGCTTTCCCGTCTATAGGCCTATCGGGCCGGGCGGCTCCCATTAGCCCCTTGGTCTGAAAGGCAGCCGCCTGCCGGCCGCCATTTGCCCCATAACATAGGTACAGGAGGTTTCTCCCATGAACGTACCCAACGTTTTATACTTCGGAAGCGCCCGCCGGCACGACCAATTGTCCGGCCGGGTGTTTCTGACGCCGTATAAGGGGATTGCGTCGCTTTTTTGCCTGGACGTGGATGTATTGGCGCCGTACATCGAAGGGTACCTCTGCAACCTGGACTATCCCGCCTGGTACTGGCCCAATGAGAAGCTGCAAAACCCCCTGCCCCACGTGCAGATTGTCCACAACATCGCCGAAAACGCAGGGATGCGCGGCACCGGCACGGCCAAAGGCTATATCCACGCCGTCAACGTCCGGCCGGTAAAGCACCTGCTCACGCTGTTTGCGACCAACGACCCCGACAGGGAAGTCATCTACGAAGGCGCCGAGCCGTTGGATATCCTGTCGGCACCCCCCCACGAGTTTACCTGGGAGATTTCCTTCGACCCGGCGGCACTGGAACGGCACGGCCCGGCCGTAAAAGCGCCGTAACAGCCGCCGACGGCCGCAGGAAACACCGCAATCAACTGCCGTCAGTACCGCAGCCGCAGGAATCACCGCAGCGGCTGCCCGGCAATACCGCAGTATGCGACCACTGCATTTGACGGGATAAGCAACCGGCCGCCTTATGCAGCCACAGCGTTTGCCAGAGTCAGCGGCCGCAGCAAAATGCGTTACAACCGCTTTATCGGAATCAGCGGCCGGCGCAAAATGCGTCCGCACCCGTTTGTCGGAACCGCTGCGGCCGGCAGGTACCAACAGGCCGTCGATAGTGTTCCTAACTGGGTACCGAAAGACCCGCAAACGCCGAGAACGCTGCATTTCTCCCGCCCCTGTTTATCCGGCGGCGCGCGCAACCCGTCAACCTTTGTCGCCCGCGCTGTAAACACATCCCCTTTACACGGCAAAAATCGCAAATCTCCGCTTGGAAACGCATATCCGGTCCCCAGCCGCCAGGGATAACACCTTCCCCGACACATAAAAACCCTACAAAAATCAAAAAGGCACGGGAAAACTCCCGTGCCTTTTTCCAATCCTTATGGTTTACAGCAAAATTTCGTGGCCCGTTTCCGCGGATTTGTAGATCGCTTCCAGAATCTGGATCATGTGGTAGCCCTGCTCCGGCACAAAGTCGGGGGAGACGCCCTTGGTCACCACGTCCACAAAGTGGCGCAGGTTGGCCGCGTGGCCGTTGATGGAGGACAGCATGGGCTGCTGGTTGAACAGCACGCCGCCGGCCTCGCCGTAGATCTCCACCTTCTCGTTGATCCAGGTGGCGCCGGCCTTGGTGCCCCGCAGCTCGACAAAGCGCTGCTCTTCCTTGATGTTGGAAGCCCAGGAGAACTCAATCTGCAGGCAGGCGCCGTTGTCAAACCGGATAAAGCCCATGGCCAGGTCTTCCACGTCGAAGGTGCCGCCCGCTTTGGCTTCGCCGAACTTGGCGTGTTCGGAGTCGGCCTGGGTCGTGTCTTCGGCGAACTTGGTGTAGGTACAGCCGGAGACCGCCACGGGGCGCGGGTTGCCCATGAGCCAGATGGCCAGGTCGATCATGTGCACGCCCAGGTCAATCAGCGGGCCGCCGCCGGACTGGGCCTTCGTGGTGAACCAGCCGCCTTTGCCGGGAATGCCGCGCCGGCGCTGCCAGCCGCAGCGGGCGGCGTAGATTTCGCCCATGTTGCCCTCGGCGATGTACTTCTTCAAGTACTGGGAGCCGTGGTAGTAGCGGTTGTTGCGCATGACCATGAGAACCTTGCCCGATTTTTCCGCCGCATTCTTCATGCGGGCCGCTTCGGCAACGCTGATGGCGTCGGGCTTTTCGCAGAAAACGTGCTTGCCGGCGAGTAACGCCGCTTCGGCGATGATGGAGTGGAGATAGTTGGGCGTGGCGATGTCGATGGCGTCGATGTTTGGGTCATTGACCAGCTCGTTGTAGTCCAGCACGTAGCGGGCAACGCCGAACTTCTCGGCATAGGCTTTCGCCTTTTCCGGTACGATGTCGCAGACGGCCACCACTTCCACGTCGCTCATCTGCGTATAGGCGGACAGGTGGGCGTTGCCCATGCCGCCGCAACCGATGACGGCAACACGCAATTTGCTGCTCATAGGTCTACTCTCCTTTGTATGTAGTAGCTTAGTCGTTCATAAAAAACGCTTCGTATAAAGCGCGAACGCCACGTTCACAGTCCTCGGTCTTCACGGCAAAGACCATGGAAACTTCGCTGGAGCCCTGGCTGATCATGGAAATGTTGACCTTCGCCTGGGACAGGGCCTGGGTCGCCATGGCGGCAATGCCGATGGAGTGCTTCATGCCCTCGCCGACCACGACAATCAGGCTCAGCCCCGTTTCCACCTGCACGTCGTCGGCGCCCAGCTCGTTGTAAATCCGCCGCTGGATGCGGGCAAGCTTTTCGTCACTCAGCATGGAGTCGCGCACGATGACGGTCATATCGTCGATGCCGGTGGGGGTGTGTTCGTAGGAGATGCCTTCGTCTTCCAGTATGTGCAGAAGCCTGCGGCCGAAGCCGATTTCGCGGTTCATCAAGTATTTGCTGACGTAGATGCTGGTAAAGCCGCTATCGCTGGCAATCCCCGCCACGCGCCGGCCGTCTTCAAAAGCGCCCCGCTCGGGAACGATCAAGGTGCCGGGGCAGGACGGGTTGTTCGCGTTCCGGACGTTGACCGGAATCCCCGTCTTGTACACGGGCAATAACGCCTCCTCCTGATACACGTTAAACCCGGCGTAGCTGAGTTCGCGCATTTCACGGTAGGTGACCACCGTCAACGGACGCGGATTGGCCACCTGCTTGGGGTTCACGCTGTAGACGTAGTCCACGTCGGTGAAGTTCTCGTATACGTCGGCCTTCAAAGCCGCCGTCAGAATGGCGCCGGTAATGTCGCTTCCGCCCCGGGGGAAGGTGACGATTTCGCCGTCCTCCGTCCGGCCGAAAAAGCCGGGGAACACGACGATTTCGGAAATGCCTGACAGGGATTTGGCCAGAAGGTCAAAGCTCTTCGGCAGCACTCTCGCGTTGCCGAAATCGTTGGTCAGCACCATGCCCGCCTCGCCGGGGTTGACGTACACGGCGGGTTTGCCCATTTTTGTAAGGCACGCGGCCACGAGTTTTGCGCAGTTGTCCTCGCCGGCGGCTTTTAAGACGTCCGTAAACCGGGCCGGCGGCAGCGTTTCATGCAGGGAAAGCAGCGAACGGAACGCCGGGGCGATGTCTTCCATCACTTCGGGCACACCCAGATCGGCAGCGATTCTGGCGTACCGGGCGACGATTTTTTCCATCTCTTCCGTACCCGCGGCCAGACCTTTTTCCAGGGTGGCTTTGGCCGCCGCAATAAGCATGTCGGTTACCTTTATATCATCTGTAACCCCCTTGCCCGGGGCGGACACAACCACCACCCGGCGTTCGGGGTCATCCATGATTATCTTGCAGACTTTACGGATTTGCGGCGCATCCGCAAGGGACGAGCCGCCGAATTTCGCGACTTTCACGTTCCAACAAACCACCTTTAACGGATTCTTGCTTGCCTGACAGCCTTCGTAAAAACGGCTAAACACGGGCCGAACGGCGGCTTTGCGCACCTACGGCCCCGTTTCCAAAGGTAAATCTATTGTACCATAATTAACCTATTCTTAGCAATACAAAAATGTGATTCTTGAAGCTTTCCGGTGTTTTTCCTGCAAATTTTGGTAAATTCACCAATCAACTTCCTCTTGCACACTTCCTTTCCCAGCGGCATATGGTATAAGTAAGACGCCAAAAATGTGCATCCTGCGGCGTTTGCCGGTGCATTTCCGGAGCAAAAGCCTACTAAAACCATTTTCCGGCGGCTCCGGAAATCCGCCCTTTTGCAAACCGCGGTGCCGTTGGTGTTTAGCGGTTAGAATCCCGAAATTCCGTGGATACGGAGAAAGGAAGTATCCGAATGGCAGATGCACACACCCACAGCATTGATTTTTTCATCGGATCCAACTCGGGCCATGGTCCGGTAACCTATTTTGACTACTTTTATCACCCCGACGACATGCACACGGTCTATCTGATTAAAGGCGGGCCGGGCGGCGGAAAATCCACCCTGATGAAGCGGCTGGCGCAGAAAGCCGAAAACAAGTGCCTTACGGCGGAGAAAATTCACTGCCCGTCCGATCCTTCCTCCCTGGACGCTTTGTACATACGTGAAAAAGGCTTGTCCCTGGCCGACGCCACCCACCCCCACGTGCTGGAGCCCAAATGCCACGGGGCGCTGGAACAGTACCTATCCCTCTCCCCCTACGTAAACAGCGACGCCGTACGGTGCCACCGCAAAAAGGCCATGGCCCTTTCGGAAGCGATTTCCCGCTGTCACGCCGCCGCCAAAAAGCGCCTGCAGGCGGCCGACACCGCCGACGCGGCCATCTTGGAAACCGTCTTTCCCGGCGTCAACACCACCCGGCTCCACCAGCGGGGCGAAGCCCTGGCCAGAAGATACCTGCCCAACGTGAAGCAGCCCGGCACTCCCCGGGTCTACAAGCGTTTTCTCTCGGGGATCACCCCCAAAGGCGTCGTGCACTTCGCCCATACGCCGGTGGTCCTGCTTGCCAAAGCGCTAACGCCTACCTACGTGGTGCTGCACGACAGCTACGGCCTGGCGCCCTTTATGCTTGGCCCCGTGCTGGAAAAGGCCCAGGCCACCGGGCAGACGGTGTTTGCCTGCTACGACCCGCTGAACCCCGCCAAACTGGAACACCTCATCTTCCCCGCTTTGGGGCTTGCCTTCCTCTCCACCCCCTTCGGCCCGCCGCCGGGCGTGCCTGTCCGCAATCTGCGGCTGGACGCGGCCATCGACCCCGAACTGCTCAAGCACCACAGAAACTGCCTGAAAGCCCTGATGA
>JAKPBM010000414.1 GCA_029778935.1 Bacillota bacterium
CAACCCGTAAAACCAGGACTCGTAATCGACAAACGCAACAATCCGCTTTTCTTTTCCGTTTTTCTTTCGAAGCATCCGGATCCACATTCCCCCCTTTCTTTCTGATAAATTTTGGGCTTTGCTTTTTCCCTTTCTCCTTATCATTTTACCACGTTTTCATAAAAACAGCAAGGAGTCGCATAAAAATCGCCCGGCGATTTGCCGGGCGCTTTACGCTAGTCGAGGGGGCCTGTCATAATCGGCTGCAGTTGACGCCCTTCCAATGCCGCTAAAATCGTCTGCGGAATCAGGCTGTAATCGGCGATGACGGAGGTGGGCTTTCCGTTGGGGTTATCCTGCCGGAACGGCACAAAGTATATGTTCTTGCGGGCAAGCAGCAGCCCGATGTTTCTTGCATTGCCGGACAGCGCGTCGTTTGTGGATATGGCCAAAATCACCGGCTTGCCGTTCCGAAGCAGCGACTTGGCCGCAAGCAAAACCGGCGTATCCACAATGCCGTTGGCCATTTTGGCAATCGAGTTGCCGGTCATCGGGGCGACGACTATCACGTCAACCAGCCCCTTCGGGCCGATGGGCTCGGCGTCCTGAATCGTCGCGACGACGGGATGCCCGGTGATGCGATGTAATTCGTTTTTGAAGTGTTCCGCTGTTCCGAACCGCGTATCCATGTTGGCCGCGTTATAGCTCATGATGGGAAGCACGTCGCAGCCTAAGTTTACCAGCCGCTGCACTTCCACCAGAATTTCGTCAAATGTGCAGAAGGAGCCGCAGAGGGCAAACCCCACGCGGAGGCCTTTCAGCTTTTCCAGTTCGGTATCCTTTTTCAAGGCTCTTCCTCCCGTTCCTTGATGATGTTGTAGACAGTGGTTTTGATGATGTGGCCCGCTGTGGCCGGCGCCACCTTGCCCGGAAGCGACAGCGCCCATATGACCCGTTTGGAAAGTTTCGCCGCCGCCTCAAAGTCCACGCCGCCGGGCCGCGACGCCAAGTCGATAATCAGGCAGTCGTCGGAGATTTCTTCCAACAGCGGTTTTGTTAATAGCGTTGCGGGTACGGTGTTGAATATCACCTGGAATCCGCCCAGATGCCCGGCCAGTTCCCTGCTGTGAATGGCCGTATAGCCCATGGCCTCGATCCAGGCAAGGTCCGATGCCTTTCGCGCCGAAACAGTCACCTTAGCGCCCATGTGGTGAAGGATGTTCGACAGGACTTTGCCGATTCTGCCAAAGCCCATCACCAGAATGCTGGCGCCGTGAATCGTAAACGGTGTTTCTTCCATGCAAATCTGGATAGCGCCTTCGGCAGAGGGGATGGCGTTTAAGATGCTCAATTCTTCCCGTAAGCCGTAGTCGATCAGCTCCAGCTTCCGTTCTTTGGCCATCTGCGCCAGTTCAGGCAGGACGCGCCCCGCCACCACCAGCGCCGTTTTGGGCACAGCGTCAAGCACTTCTTCCGGCGAAATCTGCTCCGCCGCAAAGGGCGCGTTGAGCCAGCCCTGCTCGTTCTGCGACGGAAACGGCAAAATGACCACGTCGGCCATCCCCACCGCTTTGGCGATGGTTTTCTCCGGCCGCGGGCCGTCCCCTTCGCATTTGTCAAACCCAAACAGGCGGACTGTATGCCCGTCGGCTGCAAGCTCTCTGGCGAGCCAGATTTGCCGGGCATCTCCGCCGATGACTGCGAATTGCATATTGTTCACCCCGTTATTTCTTCCGTTACCCCATTCTATTCAAAGCTTGCCCTCGGGGTTCCTTGTCCTTTGGGCGAAAAAAGCGGTTGGGTTTGCGTAAGGAACATTCTTGGGGTATAATGTACGTATGCGTAAAAACTAAGTTCAAAGAAGGCGATATGGTGCTTACAAAACTGGAAGAAGCGGCCCGCAAAGCGGGCGAAATCATGCTTTCCGCCGCCAGGCAGGACCTGCAGGCCGAAGAAAAGGAAGGCGACCACAACCCCGTAACCGTCTATGACAAAAAAATACAAGCTTTTCTGCAGGAACAGCTCTATTCCCTCTGCCCTTCCGCCGGGTTCTTAGGCGAAGAGGGCGACACCAGCTGCGACGTAAACGGCCTGTACTGGGTCGTGGACCCCATCGACGGCACGTCCAACTTCATCCACGACTACCGCCAGAGCACCGTCTCCATCGCCCTGTACGAGGGCGAAACCCCCGTGCTGGCGGTGGTGGCGAACCCTTATCAAAACGAAGTGTTTACCGCCGAGAAAGGAAAAGGCGCTTATGTAAACGGCAAACCCATACGGGTGTCCAAACGCCCGGTGGAATCGGCTCTCATCGGCTTTGGCACAACGCCCTACGAGCGGAAATTCGCCGATTTCACCTTTGAAGCGGCCAAGCGGGCCTATCTGCCCGTCCGCGACATCCGGAGAAGCGGCAGCGCGGCGCTGGACCTGGCGCACATCGCCTGCGGGCGGCTGGACGGGTTCTTTGAAGCAAGGCTCTCCTTCTGGGACTTTGCCGCCGGCCGCCTGTTAATCGAAGAGGCGGGCGGCGTTGCGTCCGATTTTGCCGGCGCGCCCCTTCCCCGGCAGCGAAGCAGCGTTTTAGCGGGCAATCTAGAGGTGTATCCCTTCCTTCGGGAGGTCATTGCCGGCGTTTCGGCAGATTGGGCGGGTCTTGTATGAAGTTTCTGCACGTTTTGAGCGAACTGCGCTCGCCTTTTTGGGACAGTGTGTTTCTCATTCTCACGGAATTTGGCGGCGAAATCCTCTTTACCGTGTTCATCATGGTTACGCTTTGGTGCCTTGACCGCCGGGCGGGGTACTGGATGTTCTTTGCCTGGATTTTTGGAAGCGCCAGCAGCCAGTTTTTGAAAGTGTGCTGCGCCGTTCCTCGCCCCTGGGTGCGGGACCCGGCGTTTTCGCCGGTGGAAGAGGCCATCGCCGACGCCGGCGGCTACTCTTTCCCCAGCGGGCACACCCAGTCCGCCGCGGGGTTATACGGCTCCGCCTTTGTGTTCATAAAACGCAGGTGGCTGCGGGCGGTATTTGTGGTGCTTACGCTGCTTACGGGGATTTCCCGCATGTACTTAGGGGTGCACACGCCTGCCGACGTGGCAGTGGGGCTTCTCATCGGTGTGCTGCCGGTCGTGTACATGGGATTGGCGGTGAGAGCGGGCAGCGAAACAGCCTGGCGGAAAGCGGCGCAGGGATTGCTGCTTTTGCTTTGCGGGGCGTTTCTGCTCTATTGCCTGCTGTCCGGCAGGGCCAAGGACGCGCCCGACGAGTTTTTCCTGGAAGGCCTGTCCAACGCCTGGAAACTGGCGGGGGCGGCGGTCGGGTTTGTTATCAGCTGGGCGTGGGCGCAGAAGCACCCGTATGAGACGAAAGCCCCCTTGCCTGCGCAGGTGCTGAAGTGTTTGGTTGGCGGCGCGATTGCGCTGGGCATTAAATCGGGGCTGAAAGCGCCTTTGCTGCTTTTGTTTGGCGGCAGCGCCGCGGCCGACGGGTTACGGTATTTCCTGCTGGCGGTCTTTGCCTGCCTGCTTTGGCCTAAGACGTTTTCGTTTTGGAACAAGCTGATAAAGCCGTCAAAAAAGGCAAACGGCAAGACGGCGTGACGGGTACTCGGCGCATTGGCCGAATGCGGAAAGCATAACGCTTAACCCGGAATTTGGCTTGTCATACCCGTAAACCAATGCATTTGATACACAAAAAGAGGGCGCAGTAACGCGCCCTCTTTGCTATTTCAAGTACCTATTGCAAACTGAACCGACATCCGCCAACGGGAAGCGCCTGCTAATGACATACGCCGGCCGTTTGTCTTTGCACCATACCAGACCCCTGCTTTTGATTTACATACAAGACAATATCATAATTAACTATCATCTTCATCTGCCGCGGCAGGCAGCCCGCCTGCGCTTCGTGCACCCATGTTCCAACAGCGTTCCATCCCGCAACTACACGGCGTGATGCGCCACGTTGATCAGCGCAAGCCCTTCCCTTTCCGCACAGGCGACAGTATAAGCCGTACCGCCGTTGGACTTCGTTAAATAGCAAAGGCAATACCTGCTGTTGGTCACCAGCCGGCGGTTCCGTTCGTGCATGCAGCCGACCACGTACGTCGGCGAAGCGTACTCCACGTAGTCCGCCAGTTCCAGTATCCTTCGATACTTGGCCGCGTCCCTTTCGTTCCACCGGTCCGCCTGTTCGGGACAGGGCAGCATCAGGTGCAGCCGGATATGGGGGAACTTTTTCTTCATCGCCAGCACGGTCTCCGCCGCCAGCATATCAAACCCCAGCGCCCCGCCGGCCCAGAACACCTCCACGCCCCGTTCCACAATCAGCCGTTCCACCAGGTACGCAAGTTTTTTGGCGATGGCTTCCCTCTCTTCGGCCGGGATGATCCTATGTCCCGTAAAACAACAGGACTTTTCCCGCACGAACACCGCCTCCTGCAAGGAAGTTTCTTTTATTTTAGTCAATCGCTTCCGAAAAAACAAGCCCCTCACCTCAAACGCCAATACAATTGTTCGTTTTTGCCAGTGTAGCACGATGAGCGTGTTGAAAATTCGCGAATTTCGGCGGAGTGCGCTAAATTCGCCGGTCCGGTTGCGTGAAAAGGGCTTGCCGCCGTTATTGTGGCAGCAAGCCCTTGTATCGTTATATGATATGGCTGTAAACACCGCATGTGCGTGTCTGGGCGGGTGCCTGCCTGCACGAAATTACACATAATGGGTTTATGAGATGTATTTCCGTGAACCTTACCGGCCGAATCAAAGCCTACCGCCATTCATGCAGGCAAAAGCGCGAACCGTCACGGATTCGGGTGATCAATGGCGCACCCTCAACCTTCCTCAACACGTTCAATATTCGCGCTGACCTTACTCGGTCACCGGCTCTATGGCCGAAACCTCCGCGACGGACACCTCGTACGCGGTTTTCACTATGTCTCCTTCTTCCGTTCGTTTGATGTACTCTCGGCTTTGCACCCGGCCTTTGCAGGAAATGGTCGTGCCGGTAGTAAATTCGCTGGCCGTTTTGGCGTTTTTGCCCCAGAGAATTAAGGGCAGAAAGTCCGACCGGCCGTATTTTCTGCGGGAAGCCAGCATCACGTCGCACAGTTCCCTTCCCAAAGGCGTGATGCGGTAGACCGGGGGCTTGCAAAGGGTGCCCGTCAGCTCGATGCGGTTTTCGGGCGGGCCGTCCTCTTTCAGAATGCTTTTTGCCAGGATGGAAAGAATCAGGCGGCTTTTCCCGTTCTCCACGTGGTTGCAGGAACGCATGGAACCTTCCACCGTAACGGTATCACCGGCGGCAAAGGGCGTTTTCTCCAGTTCCTCCTCCGCCACCAGCACATTAAGCGTGTCCGTCCGGCCCGACAGCCGTTCCACGCAGATGGGAAAGGTGTAAAACCTTCGGCCGCCGGCCGTATGGGAATACACCGGGTCGGTCACGGCCTCTCCCCTGAGGAATACCGCATTGATGTCTTCGCCCTGTTTCATTTGTTCTCACCCTTTTCTCAATTTTCCTTTGGTACAAGGTATATTGAGAAAAGGGCTGTTTCAGAACCCTATGTTGATAAATTCTTCCGGGGCCACGCCGCAGCAAAGCAGCAGCCCTGCCGCCAGGCACGCCAGCTCCGGCGGAAGCATTGCCTCCCTTTTGCAGAGAATTTCCTGTATCTCCAGCGTTTCATCCCTAACCGGCAGCTCTCTCAGCAGGGAAAAGACCAGCCGGTTCTCCGTAACGCTGGATATACTGACCGTGTTTTTCTGCGACAAGCCGCAGCTTACGATGCACGCGCTCTCAAACCGGCGGAAGTACCGCACGTTTTCCCCCGGCACGAACAGGTACGCCATTGCACCGTCGCCGCCGGCAAGGTAAATGCCAAGGGCGCGGAAGCGGTTGCCGCCGTTTCGCAGGGAAAACAGCCGCCCGTCAAAGGTGGACAGAAAGTGCAGCAAAGGTTCCCTTTCTCTGCCGTACACCGTGCATGCGGGCAAAGGGTTGGTACGGTTCATGCCATCCCCTCCTGAAATAAAAAGCATGGCTCAAACAGAGCCATGCTTACTATCGGCATCTTTTTTTGATTTTATTCCCGAAAAGAACCGTCGTCCAGGCAGACGGCGATGGCTTCGCGGATGTTGGACACCCGCACCACTTCCAGCCCCTTGGGCACGGATACAGGCATCGTTCCCATGGCGGGGCAGACGCACCTTTTTATCGACAGCCGCGCCGCTTCGGCAAACCGCTGTTCCAGGTTCGTGACCCTTCGCAGTTCCCCCGTAAGCCCCACTTCGCCGAACACCACCGTGTCAGCTATCACGGGCCTGTCGCGCAGGGACGACGCCAGCGCCACGACGGTGGCCAAATCCGCCGCCGGCTCGTCGATGTGCAAACCGCCGACGACGTTTATGTACGCGTCCCGGTTGCTGACTAACAGCCCCGCCCGCTTTTCCAGCACGGCCAAAAGCAGCACCGCCCGGTTATAGTCGATGCCCGAAGCCATGCGCCGCGGATTTCCAAAAGGCGACGGCGAAACCAGCGCCTGAATCTCCGCCAGAATGGGCCGTGTGCCCTCCATGGTGCAGGTGATGCAGCTGCCCGGCACGCCGTGGGGGCGGCCCGCCAGCAGCGCCGCCGATGGGTTGGGCACCTGCACCAGGCCGGACGTCGCCATCTCGAAAACGCCGATTTCGTTGGTGGAGCCGAAGCGGTTTTTCGCCGCCCGCAGGATGCGGTAGGCGTTCTGGTGCTCTCCTTCAAAGTACATAACGCAGTCCACCATGTGTTCCAGAATCTTCGGGCCGGCGATTTCGCCCTCCTTGTTCACATGGCCGACGATAAACACGATAATCCCCGTGGTTTTAGCCAGGCGCAACAGCGCCATGGTGCATTCCCGCACTTGCGCCACGTTGCCGGGCGCCGCCACGTTGCCGGCGCGGTAGATGGTCTGTATGGAGTCGACAATCAGCACGTTGGGTTTTGTCCGTTCCACGGCGGCAAGGATGTGCTCCAAACTCGTTTCCGAAAGCAGCAAGACCTGCGGCGACGTGACGCGCAGCCGGTCCGCCCGCAATTTGAGCTGCCGTTTCGATTCTTCCCCCGAAGCGTAGAGCACGCGGCCGTTTTGCGCCAGGCTCTCGCTGATTTGCAGCATAAGGGTGGACTTGCCGATGCCCGGCTCGCCGCCGATTAACACCAGGGACCCCTTCACCGCGCCGCCGCCCAGCACCCTGTCCAGCTCGGTCAGCCCCGTGGGAAAGCGGATTTCGTCCGCCGTGGAGATGTCCGGCAACGCTTCCGGCACATCCACCGTGCCCATGGGCACACCGACGGCCTGGGGTGCTCCCGCCGGTTCGGGCACGGGTTCAAATTCTTTCAGCGTGTCCCACTCGCCGCAGGCAGGGCACTTTCCGTACCATTTGGGCGTTTCGTTGCCGCAGGAAGTGCAGACAAACACGGTTTTCTTTTTTGCCGCCATGAAAGCACCGCTTTCTTTCGTTTATTCGGTTTCATTGTACTCCACAAACACGTCCTCTGTCAAATTGAGAATCCCCGCCGCCAAAGAAAACGCCAGCTTGTTTTGATATACCGGCGATTTTAAAAGCATTTCCTCCTCCGGGTTGGACAAAAAACCGCACTCGACAATTACGGCCGGGCAGGTCAGCTGTTTAAGCAAAAACACGCCGGCCGGCGACTTGGCGGGCACGCGCTTGTTCTCCTTTTGCAGCATGGACACAACACTCTGCTGGATCACCGCGGCCAT
>JAKPBM010000418.1 GCA_029778935.1 Bacillota bacterium
AAGGGAAAATAAGCAAAAAAGCAGGGCTTTGGCCCTGCTTTTTTGCTGCGGCGGGCCGAGGGAGTTAGGCCACACGCCGCAAAACTGCTTGAAAAGGAGAGACACGGAATAACGGAAGCCCTGGCATTTGGGAGATCTTACGCCCGCCTAGGGGGAAAGACAGGCGGCTGTGCAATTTGTGAGAGAAGTATGCGACACGAAACTGGACTGCTTTTAGGGGAAACAGGCACCGAACGGGGGAGGGAAGCCCGCTTCTTGGTGTTCCGTTGACACAATGAGGAATCTACGGCTTCGGCTGCGGGCGTGGGTAAAACGTGTGCCATTGGCGTCTGAAAAGCAGCATGGCTCCGGCGTCAGCACGGGTGTAAACCGGCTCGCGCTGCCTATGCATTTATAGCGGTGACGTTAGTATGCTATCCGCCATGAGAACGGAACCCCCGCCGCTTCAGTGGGCATGAGGCAGAGGCGGCCAAAGCAAAATCGCAGCCTGCGGCGCGGCGGCGCAACAGGCGGTCGATGCAAATTAGCCGGCTTTACTTGGCGAAGTAAGCGTCGTTCTATCGATAAAGGGAGCTTCCGAGGAGAGCAAAATATAGTCCTTGCCTGTAATCAACCGTAACGGCGCAAAGACTGCCCCTTCGGAAATACTTCGGGCTTCCTGTAGGACGCGGGTCCAATAGAATAGATGTGCCTACGGTGGCAGCAAAAGCATAGTCCCTACCCGTGGCAAAGTGCGGCCTGCACGGCGGGGAGGGAATGCCCGATTTACAGTGTAAACCTCATCCGGTCGACGGCGGAAAAACGGTTGGTTCCCTCGAAATTTCTGGCGATATAAATAATAAATACGTCTCCGTTCGTAGGATTCCGGCATGTGGAATTACTACAGCCCGACCGGGGATGCGCCGCCGTTGCCGGCGGCGCATCACGTTTCCAGGATAAGCAAGAGCAAAAGTGCTCGTTTCAGTTTTCCCCGTATGCGGCCCCTCCGTTCACATCTAACACAGACGGCGTTTACTGCACCTGTGCCTGCGGAAGTACGGCTTCCTCCCATACGATGTTGCCGTTTATCAGGTTTTCCTTGGTCATGTAGACGACGATGGGCGGATTTTTGACCCGAATTTCCCGGCCGTCGACGATGCGGTTCTCCCATTCGGGCTTTTCCTTGGGGAATAGCTTGAAAAGGTAGCCGTTGTCCGTTTCGGCAATCGGGTCCAGCAGGACATAGGCGTCATCCTGCCAGGGAATAAACGTTACTTCGCCGGTGGAGATGTTTTTGAGCCCCAGGCGGAAGCCGTCCTCGTCGTACTCGATGGTCAGACCGTAGCGGTTATTGCCGAAGAAGAAGGAGAGGTTGGCGTTAAAGCCGGTTTCATACTTAGGAATATCGCTTTCGATGGTTTGAGTCATTCAGTTGTATCTGTTCAGGCCCATTCTGTTAAAAAACAGAGCGCCTTCTTCGGTCGGGTCGATTCGGAAACCGTATGCGCCGTCAAACCCCGGTTCGTTGGACAGTTCCTTGAAGTCAAAGAGCTGGGTAACGGTGTTCTCCCCGGCGTCGAAAACGTAGAGATACCGGTCGTCGTAGGTGAAGTACAGCCGGTCTTCAAATATGGCGCCAAACTGGACCCTTGTTTCATCCATGTCGGGCGTAGTAAATTCGGTGACGTAGGCAAAGGTTTCCGTCTCCAGGTTGTAGCTGTGAATTTGCCAGCGGGCGGGGCCGGGCTGGTTTTTCTGGTAGACAGCGTCAAAATCTTCTAACAGCGGGTCGATAAAGTAGATCATATAGCCGTTCTGGTAGGCCATCGTGGTAAGGGCCAATTCCTGCTCCGGCCGGAAGGATACGGTTTTCACAAGTTCCCCTTCGGGCGTGTAGTAGTCTACACAGTAGCCGTTCCTGTTTACGTAGACGGCAAACACATGGCCCTTGTATGCGCCGAAGTGCATCAGGTAGTGGTTGCCGTAAAGCTTGTTGGCAAAGCAGGTTTCGGACGTGTGGTCGCAGCCGGGGCGGCTGCAGAGGGGAACGAGGGTTTTGCTCTCCTCGTCAAACACGCCGAACAGCCGGGGGTTTTGGAAGGAGTTTCCCTGAATAATGATCTCGCTTTGGGAGAGAGTCTGGGCTTCCAGGTGCACTAAGGCGCCGTTTTGAATCGGTACGCCTCTGGGACGTCCTAACAGTAAATTCGGGGTGGAGTATGCCCTGTTCACGTATGCCGGCTCGTGGTAATACAGCCCGGCGGGTGTTTCCTCGGTTTTCCCTGCGCAGCCGGCGAAGAGCAGCATCAGCAGCGCAAGCGGTATCCACAATTTACGCATGATACTTCCTCCTTTTGATATGAGATGGAAACTTCTTGTTTGGGAGCATGGTTTGCCTCGACAGGTAACTGGGTATAACACGCTTTGGAAAAACGCGGTGCTGCGTTCGGCCGCAATCGGGATTGGTAAGGTTCCCACCTTTGCGGAGAGGGCGGCAAGAAAATCTTGGTTCAACAGTTAACGGGCAAAAATGCTTTGCGGCCGCGATGTTTCCGGTTTGAGAGTTTCCGCAATATTGTCTTTCCGGCGCGGTGGTTTGGGCAGTACGCAAAGGCTGGCGCCCGGGAGCGCCAGAGGAAAGTTACATAAAACCCCTCCTTTTTTATACCCGCAGAAAGCGCCGGAGCGGCCGGACGGGATGTGGTTGTAAAAAATAAACAAATTGTTAAATTACTGTTTCATCATATCAAACAAAAAAACGGTAATTTCAACCTCTTCCATTAACTATTATATACAATAGTTGACATATAAAAGCAATAGAATTTTTTTAATATTTTCACATAAAATTTTCTGCTTTGCCGCAGGAAAGGGTGCGGACGACTCACGGGGAAGCGGGAGAACGGAGGATTTGCATCAAAAGTCTGAGCCGCCCGGATTTTTGTGCAGTTTTAATAAAGGTAAAAAACGGCCGCCGAAACCCGGCGGACGTTTACAATTGTTATGCAATCTTATCATATGGGGCGGGAAGGGCGGAGCCTAATGCGCCGATGATATCTGTTCATATGGCAAAAAAGTATCGAAATGTATCCGCGCCGCGGGCTTTCATGCCGGATTTATCCTGCCAGTTTGCTTCCGGGCCGGAAGTTCTGGTCAAATCAATGCCGCAGGCCCTGTTTTTAGGCAGAAGTATGGGGGCTGACCGGCTTTTGCCGCACTGGCAGTAGCCGTTTACGTCGCCCGATTCGACGACAGCGGCGCAGAAATCCTTCATGAAGCGCAACTTCAGCACAGCAGACGGCAAACTTAACAGTTTTCCTCGTCAACATGCCTATAATTATCTCACTTGACACGATGCTGATTGTAAATAATCTCACATTTGGCGCAAAGAGCCGGGGAAGCTTCTTCGGCATGGCGGCCGGTTTATCCGGTGGGCGTTACAGCGACCTATGGTCAGGATGTCTGATGTACAGGCATGTGCATTGAGGGATGTCGAAATTTATGTTATAATGCATTGATGTTTGGGCAAAGTTTTGATGGGTACAAAGAGCTGACCGATTGGACAGGCCTGCTCATGGGCAGGCAAACTCCGCACCTTGGCGTATCCCGGCCAGCGGCCCGTGAACGTCCCCCAAAATTGCCTGATCGCCCAGCACCACACAGGATTGAACGACCACATGGAGGCACTTTCATGGAAAACACCAAAGCAAACGCGCCAAACCCCCTTGGCACCGCGCCCATCCTGCCGCTGATTGCCAAATTTGCCATCCCGTCTATCATCAGCATGCTGGTTTCGACCATATACAACATCACCGACCAGATTTTTATCGGCAACGTCGTCGGCATGTACGGCAACGCGGCGACCAACGTGGCGTTTCCGACGGTCACCCTCGCGGTTGCCTTCGCCCAGATGATCGGCATCGGCACCGCCGCCAACTTCAACATCAATATGGGTGCCAAACGGGAAGGGGAAGCAAAGAAGTATCTGGAAACGGGCCTGGCGCTGATACCGCTGGTAGGCCTTGCGATCGCGGCGCTGATTTTGCTTTTTCAGGAGCCGATTTTGCTGCTCTGCGGGGCGACGGAAAACGTGCTGCCCCTTGCCAAAACGTATTTGAGCGTCACGGCCTTCGGCATTCCGTTTGTGCTTCTGTTCACATCCGGCAGCTACATCATCCGCGCCGACGGCAGCCCGACCTATTCCATGATCTGCACGGTCACCGGCGCGGTGCTGAACATCGGCCTGGACGCGCTGTTTATGCTGGTTTTCGACTGGGGAATTTTCGGCGCGGCGCTGGCGACAATCATCGGGCAAATACTATCCGCCGTCATGTGCGTTGCTTACCTGCCTAAATTTAAGACGTTCCGCCTGCGCGTGTCGGATTTGCGCGTCCGGGGCGGCTATCTGGTGCAGATTGCCAAGCTGGGCGTGTCCAACTTTGTCAACATGAGCATCATGATGTTATTAAACATCACGCTGAATAACGTCTTGCGCAAATACGGCGCCGAGTCCGTCTACGGAAGCGACATTCCGCTGGCCGTATCGGGCGTGGCGGCGAAACTGAACAGCATCTTAGCGTCCTTTGCCGTGGGCTTAGCCATGGGGTGCCAGCCCATCTGGAGCTTTAATCTTGGCGCGCGGCAGTACAAACGCGTGCGGGAAACATATGTCAAGGCGCTGACTGCCGCTTTGTGCGTGGGCGTAGTCGTGTTCTTTATGTTCCAGACGTTCCCGCGGCCCATTATCAGCATTTTCGGCAGCGGCGAAGAGCTGTACTACGAGTTTGCGGAGCGGTATCTGCGCATTTACATGATGATGGTCATCATCTACAGCATCCAGCCCATGACGGTGAACTATTTCACGGGAACCGGCCGGGTCAAGCAGGGGCTGATTATGTCCATCACCCGGCAGGGAATATTCCTGATTCCGCTGCTTATTATCTTGCCCATGTTCTACGGCATCGACGGCGTTTTGTACTCCGCCCCGATTTCCGACACGCTGGCGGCGATACTGTCGCTGACGCTCATTGTCATCGACTTCCGGCGGCTGAAACAGATGGAGGAAAGCAAGGTTTTCGAACCCGGGCTAGTGGGCGTGTAAAGTTTATACAGAAAAAAAGCAGTCAACGAAACCGTTGACTGCTTTTTTTATTGCAGCTTACACCGCCGCGGCGCCGCCGTCAATGGAGATTACCGCGCCGTGGATATAGGAAGCTTCGTCGCTGAGCAGGAAGCACACAACGTCCGCCACTTCGCGGGGCTGGCCGATGCGGCCCATGGGGATGGCTTCGGCGAATTTGGCGATAAGCTCCTGCGGGTAGGCCTTCACCATCGGCGTTTCGTTGGTGCCCGGTGCGATGGCGTTAATGCGGATGTTCTCCCGGCCGTATTCGGCGGCGATGACTTTCGTCAGGCCGACCACGGCGTGCTTCGTCGCCGAGTAGACGCCCAGGGTGGGCAGGCCGACCAGACCGCCCAGGGAAGCGGTGTTTACAATGACGCCGCCGCCGGTTTTCAGCATCTCGTTAATGACAAATTTCAGCCCGTAGTACACGCCCTTAAAGTTGACGTCCACAATGGCGTTGAATTCTTCCAAAGAGCACTCGGCGGTGCGCACGCCGGAGCCGGAAATGCCCGCGTTGTTGAAGAACCAGTCGATTTTTCCGAAGGTTTCGACGGTTTTGGCGACGTAGTTCTGAACGTCTTCCACCTTGCTGACGTCCGCCTGCACGAAAATGGCTTCCGCGCCCAGTTCCCGGCACATGCGGGCCGTTTCTTCGCCGGTTTCCGCCGAAATGTCGACAACGGTGATGTTCGCGCCCTTCTGGGCCAGCTTCAGCGCCACTTCACGGCCAAAACCGCGGCCGCCGCCGGTGATGATGGCTGTTTTCTTTTACATATAAATCCCCTTCCTTATGAAAGTTTTATGAAATTATAACGAAAGTTGTGAATTTATGCAAGAGGGAGGAGCAAACCCGGAGGAATCTTGTGAAACGGGACAGCCCTGTCCGGCTGCTTCCGACCAGCCGGCTTTAGCCCAATGCAGGATCACCGGGCCAACCACTGCGGAACGGGGAGAAAAAACGCGCGGCTTTGTCCGGCGTCGTTACTCTCATGTCACAACCCGGCAGGCAAATGGAACGGCCGCGCCGGCTGCAAAAGCCGCATGCTCGGAAATCGAGTCTCATCGTGTTGCTTTTTGCATCCGTGTACGAATACTGAGATGCATCACGGGCATAACGCGCCATGTCTTCACTCATTGTGGAAAAAAGCCGCTTTGCTCTCATGCCAAAGCGTTCCTGTGCGAAAGTATTGTTGCTATCTGTCGACATAGAAAGTATAATCGGTGTATCGGACAGGAAACGGAGGGGTTGTATTGAAAATCAGAACGGCGAAAACGGTTATATTGCTGCTGGCCTTTGTTCTTGCCATGTCCTTTTCCGCGTGGGAGGGCGGCCGGGCCGACGCGGCTATGATTGACGGCTATGTTTACCTCGGGCAGATCCGCCTGATGGTGGTCGACGACGCCCCGAGCGGATGGGCAAAATGCAACGGGCAGCAGTTCCCCATCGACTTTTACCCCGACCTGTATGCCGTTCTGGGCACGCGCTTTGGCGGGGACGGCGTCAACTTCTTTGCCCTGCCCAAGCTTGACAGCCCGGTTCCGGGTACAAGCTACTACATCGCCATTGTGGGGCAGGTTCCGGAAGCCGGCGTTTTATCGGGCTTTACCGTCGGGCAGATTGAGCTTTTTCCATATGCCCCTCCCGGCTGGGTTCCATGCAACGGAGCAAAGCTCAATAAACAGTACAATACGGCCCTGTTTTCCCTTCTAGGCTACAGCTTCGGTGGGGAGGGAAACGCGTTTGCCATTCCGGACCTTAGAAGCGCAGAACCGGATGAGAACATTCATTACTATATGGCTTTGTCCGGCTAGTATCCGTCGCAGGGCTCCTATGCCGGCGCAAGCGGGAACTGGTCCAACTACGTCGGCAGCATCAATCTGCACCCGCGGAACGAAACTTTCGGCGGCGAAAGCGAATGCGACGGCGGCCTTTTGAGCGCCGTCTCGTACGATTTCCACCACAGCGTAATCCATTACAAATTCGGGGGAATCGGCGAATCCTTCGCAAAGCCCGATTTGCGCGGTTTTGCGCCCCATCCGGCGCTGGCGTTCTACATCGTTACAACAGGCGTGAATCCGTATTAACCAGGGGGGGACAACGATGAAATTATTGCGCAAGCTGTTCCCGTTTGCCTTTTTGTGCCTGGCCGCGGCTTTCGCATTCTGCCGGCCGGCGCAGGCTGTCAGTAAGATCCCCGCCGCGTCCGCCACCGCCAGCCCGTTCGTTTCCCCCTACACGCCCGACAGGGCGCTGGGCGAAGGAACGGGTCCGGCCGACCGGTGGTATACCAGCCTGCCGGGGGACAAGTGGCTCATGCTGGATTTGCAGGATGCGTATACCATCGGCGGCTGGCGCGTTGCCCATATGGGCGCTCTGGGCTATGACGTAAGCTGCAACACCTGCGACTTCCGTTTAGAAAGCAGTACAGACGGCAACACCTGGACTGTCCGGGACATCGTCTCCGGCAACACCGACAATGTGACGGACCGGGCGGTCGCGCCCTTTACCGCCCGCTATGTGCGCATCTACATAACCCAGGGGAACCAAGCAAACAACAATTGGGCCTCCATCGCCGAGTTTTCCGTTTACGCGGCCCGGCCGGCCGGCACCCTGGCCGAAAAGCCGGCAAGCAAGGTCTATCAGGCGGGAGAAACGCTGGAGTTTGCCGTCTCCTTTCCGGTGCCGGTGAACCTGCTTCCTGGCGGCACGCCCTCGCTGCCTTTGACCATCGGCTCGGGCACGGCGCAGGCAGTGTATGTAGGCGGCAGCGGCACGAACACCCTCCGCTTTTCCTACACCGTGCAGGCCGGCGATATGGATCTGGACGGCATCACGGTGGGGCCGAACCTGCAGTTAAACGGCGGCGACATTCAGGATTCCCTTGGCAATGACATTGACACGGCCATATCGGGCATCGGCGACACGTCGGGCATCCGGATTGACACAAGCCAGGAGCCAAGCCCGGAACATACGGTTTCTATCGGCCCATTGACGGGCGGCACGATTACGGTTTCGCCGCCAACTGCCGTACCCGGCACGACGATTACGGTGACAGTCACGCCGGACGCCGGAAAGCGGCTGAAGGCGGGCACCTTGCAGTACAACGACGGCTCCGCCGACTACCCCATCGTAGGCAACAGCTTCCTGATGCCCGATGCGGACGTGACAGTGACGGCGGAGTTTGAGGATATTCTTTGCACCGTCACCTTTGACAAAAACGGAGGCGACACGAACGCTGATCCGGCCGCCGTGCCGGTTGCCGCCGGCGGAACCGTGGGCGTGCTTCCAACGCCTCCCGTCAGAGCGGGGTTTGTTTTTGCCGGCTGGAACATCTTGCCGGACGGCTCCGGCGAGGCGTTTACGGGGGCAACGCCTGTAAATGCCGACATTACGGTATACGCCCAGTGGACGCCCGCATCTAACCCCGGCGGCGGAACCAATCCGGGGGACGATCCGTCCAACCCGGGCGGAGGAGCGGACCCGGGCGAAGACGATTCGCCCGGCCCGGTGCCCACACCCCCGGGCAGCACTGTTTCCATCGCCATTCAGATAAACGGCGAGGAGCGGACGACCGTAACCGGATTAAAAACGACGCAAAACGGCCGGACGACGGTGACTGTCGAACTCGATGTCGCCCTTTGGAACTGGCTGGGCGAAGAGGGGGATGCGGGCGGTCTGCTGCAGGCCGTAATAGCGGACGCGGACGCCGACGAGGTAAAAGTCATGCTGTCGGGCGATCTCATAAGGGTTTTGGAGGACACCCTCTTTACCTTTTCCATAAAAGCAAGTGTTGCGGAGTATGTTCTGCCGGCGGAAAGCTGGCAAATCGACAAAATTGCCGAACAACTGGGCCTCTCCGGCAAGGATTTGGAGAAAATCCGGGTCGAAATCCGGATTTTCCGGCCGGACGCGGCGGAGCTGGCCCGATTTGCCGGTCTAGTCGACGCCGTCGGCGCGGAAACGGTCTGCCCGCCGGTGGGGTTTGCCGTTGCCGCCATGCGCGACGACGGAGCTGCCGCGCAGGTGCCCGTCGGCTCGTTCGGCGGCTATGTGGCGCGGATTCTGGAGGTTCCAGAGGGGATGGACGCGGAAAAACCCCTTGCCGGGGTCGTCATCTGCGCGGACGGGACGCTTGCCCCCGTGCCGGCGGCGGTGTTCGAACAGGGCGGGAAGAAGTATGTGAAGCTAACCTCGCTGACCAATTCGGCGTACGCCGTGATAAGGATACCGAAGGCCGTGCCGTCGGCGGAAAACCACTGGGTGAACGCGGCGGCAAACGGCCTGGCCGCAAGGCTTATCTTGCCGCGGCCGGAAACCTTCGTTCCGAACCGGGCCATCACCCGAGGCGAGTTTACTGAGTATGTCGTGCGGGCGCTGGGGCTGTACGGCACGAGCGTATCGGGGGCGGGGCGGTTTGCGGACGTGCAGCCGGCCGACCCGAACGCCCGGGCGATCGGGATTGCGTTTGAGTTTGGCATCGTGGCCGGCTACGGCGACGGCACCTTCCGCCCCGAACAGACCATCACCCGGGAGGAAGCGATGGTCATCCTTTCCCGGGCGATGCGGATTGCAAAACTTTCGGAAACAGACCCGGGGCGGTACCAAAACTACGCCGATTTTGGCACCGTGAGCGTCTGGGCCGCCGACGCTGTCAAGGAAGTGTTGGCCGCCCATGTCATAAACGGCACGAGTGTGCAGACCCTTTCGCCTCGTTCGAACCTGACACAGGCGGAAGCGGCGCAGGCCGTCTGGAATCTGCTGACTGAGTCAAAGCTCATTGACAACTGACGAAACCAGGGCGCTACTTGGGAAGCGCCCTGTCTTACCTGCGGGGGTGCGGTATGGATGTAAGGGAAGCTGCCGGGCGGATTCTGGCGCGTTCGCCCTGCGCGGCGGTGCGGTATTGCCTGAAAACGCTGCTTTCGGAAGAAGCCGGCCCGGCGCTGTTCTGCGAGTTCTACCAAAGCAAGTGGGTGGAGTTGCTGAAAGCCTGCCAGCATACCGACGGCGGGTTCGGGCGGTTTCATACCCGGGATTCAAAAGCAAGGCAAAAATTCCCCACCACGGAGATCGCCGTCCATGCAATGAAAATACTTGGGCTGCAGCGGGGAAACGAACTGGTCGACAAACTGTGCGGCTATATGGAGAAGCTGCTCCGAAAGGAAGCGGAATGGCCCGACGGGTTTGAGAAAAACAAGTGGTACCGTCCCGCCCAGCCGCTGTTTGTCGCGGCCAAGCTTTCAAACTTCGGTTCTCAAAGCGGGGAATTCCGGGAAATCTTCGACCGGTGGCACGCCGTTTTGCGGGAAGCTTTTGCCGGCGGCGGGTACGATAAGGAGAGAACAGACCGGGCGGCCAAAGAGCTGCTTGGGTGCGAGATTGACGGCAGCTATATCGGGCTGAACTCTGTGTATCTGCTGGAGTTTTTCGGCAACAGGCAGGAGGAGATTGACGCGAAGGTTCAGCAAAATTACTTGCGATGGCTTCATACAAGCGGCGTTTCGATCCGGTATACGGACGTTGTTCTTTCGAATGGGCTGGAAAACGATTTTTCCGCATGGTTTCAGGTGATGTTGCTGCTCTCAAAATTCTCCTGTTTCCAGGCAGAGTTTGCCAAAGAGCTTGCAGATTTGGAAAGGCAAAGGGATGCGGACGGGTTTTGGAACTTCGGCAGGAAATTTGCCTGCCAGAAGCTGTCGGACGACTGGCGAAGCCTGGACAGAATGCGGACGGATCACACCGTTTTGGCGCTGCGCCTGTACGTATGAGGATATACGCCCCGGCCGGGCTTTGGAGCAAGGTAGATTACGCCTTGCCAGCCTTGCCGGAGAAAGCCGCAGCGGCGGACTAACGGAAAGCAAGAGTCCCTTGTGGGCGCAGCCCGGCCGGTGTTCGGCTGTACATTGCCATGTTTTGCCATGTTGCCTACCCAAAATCCATGACACTGCCCGATTCCGGCCGGCATGGGCCCCGCTAAGCTTCGCATAAACCGGCACGGGCAAATTGACGGGCAGTCCATGTGCGTTTGCTCTGCCTGCGTCCGCCGCGAAGGTTTATGAAACCGGCGGGCCACATCCCGTTGAAACGGTGTTTGCGGAGTAAAAAACCACGGCTTTCCGCGCGGAAAATGCAGGCGGCCGAAAACGGAATGATATATACTGCTTTAAAATGAAACGGTAAAGCAAGATGCATAAAACGCGGTGATAATTTTCTTATTTTTGGAAAAGGCCAGATTCTAGTAGAATTGCCTTTTTTCGTGTGTTACAATAGCCTCAAAGAAAGCAAACTTTCCGGGCTGGCGGGATCGAAAAGGGAATTCAACAAACGCTTCAAAGGAGGGAGACACTGTGGTTTCGCTCAACATATCGGAGACGTTGCTATTTAACGTCGGCATCAACGTGTTCTCCTGCCTTTTGGCCCTAATCATGTGCCACCGCTTCCGGAAAGACTTCGCGGCCAC
>JAKPBM010000440.1 GCA_029778935.1 Bacillota bacterium
CAGATCCTGCTCGATGGCTTCCAGAACCGCCGTCAGCTCGTCGCCCAAGAACACGGACACAATGGCCGGCGGCGCTTCGTTGGCGCCCAGGCGGTGGTCGTTGCCCGCCGTAGCAACGGACAGGCGCAGAAGGTCCTGATATTCGTCCACGGCCTTGATGATGGCCGCCAAAAACAGCAGGAACTGGGCGTTTTCGTGAGGTGTGTCGCCCGGGGAAAGCAGGTTCTCGCCCTTATCCGTGGCCATGGACCAGTTGTTGTGTTTGCCGCTGCCGTTGACGCCTGCGAAGGGCTTTTCGTGCAGCAGGCAGACCAGGCCGTGCTTTAATGCCACCTTCTGCATGATTTCCATCGTGAGCTGGTTGTGGTCGGTGGCGATGTTGGCTTTGCCGTAAATGGGCGCCAGCTCGTGCTGGGCCGGGGCAACTTCGTTATGTTCGGTTTTGGCTAAGATGCCGAGCTTCCAGAGCTCCTGATTCAGCTCTTCCATGAAGGCGGTGACTCTGGGCTTTATGTGGCTGAAGTAGTGGTCTTCCATCTCCTGGCCCTTGGGGGGCTTGGCGCCGAACAGCGTGCGGCCGGTGTACCGGAGGTCCCTTCTCTGCTCGGCCAGGTTCTTGTCGATGAGGAAGTATTCCTGCTCCGGCCCGACGCAGGGGTAAACCCGTTTGACAGTGGTTTTCCCAAACAGGCGCAGAATCCTAAGGGCCTGCTTGTTGAGCGCCTCCATGGAGCGCAGCAGCGGCGTTTTCTTGTCCAGCGCTTCGCCGCCGTAGGAGCAGAAGGCCGTGGGGATGCACAGGGTTTTGTCCTTGATAAACGCATAGGAAGTGGGGTCCCACGCCGTGTAGCCTCTGGCTTCAAAGGTGGCTCTCAGACCGCCCGACGGGAAGGAGGAAGCGTCCGGCTCGCCTTTGATGAGCTCTTTGCCGGAAAATTCCATAATCACGCGGCCGTCGGGAGCGGGAGAAATGAAGCTGTCGTGCTTTTCGGCGGTAATGCCCGTCATGGGGTGGAACCAGTGGGTAAAGTGGGTCGCCCCGTTGGCAATCGCCCAGTCCTTCATGGCGGCCGCCACGGCGTTGGCCAGGCTCAGATCCAGCTCGGCCCCCTGATCCATGGTTTTCCGCAGCGAGTAGTAGACCTTCTCGCTCAGTGTGGCTTTCATCACCCGGTCGTCAAAGACCATACAGCCAAAATAGTCGGTTACGCTTCCCATAATCATTCTCCTTTTCCCAAAATCAAAAGAAAAAGGCGCCTTTAATGCGAAACTGCACATTAAAGACGCCTTTGCCTTTTGAAAATATTAGTTTTTTCTTCAAAACAGCACTGCAAAACAAACAAAAACGGCGTCGATGAGGCCCTGCCTCAAGACGCCTTTGCCTTTACGTTAATCATTATACACGCCGAGGCAGAATTTGTCAACTACAATTTTGCAGGACGAAAATTTTTTCCTGCAAAATTCGCCAGGATACCCTGTCCACGCGTTGACAAAATGAATCCTTCATAGTATAATGATTGCAAATGGGCAAAGGCGCTCATTTTAAGGCAGTTTTTTTGCTGTCTTAAAATGAGCGCCTTTTGATTTTAGCCTTGAAAAGCGAAAGGAAGAACCGTATGAGACGAGAGGGCGACATTCGCATTCCTTCCGGGTGCGCCATTGCGGCGGTCATCTCCAAAGAGGGCAAAAAGATGACCGGCGACATCATCATCAACGCCATGAAGCCCATGCACGAGCGATCCAACGGCCTGGGCGGGGGCTTTGCGGGATACGGCATCTACCCGGAATACAAAGAATTTTACGCCTTGCACATGTTTTTCGAAGACAGGACGACGCGGAAAAACTGCGAAGCGTTTTTAAAGGAACGGTTTGAAATCGTCCAGTCGGAACTCATCCCCACGCGAAAACACCCGGCCATCACCGACGAGCCGATCATCTGGCGGTACTTCGTGACGCCGCTGAAATCCGTCCTGGCAGCCAAACAGCTGGACGAAAAAGAATTTGTGGCGCGGACGGTCATGAAAATCAACACGGAGATGGACGGCACATATGTATTTTCCAGCGGGAAAAACATGGGCACGTTTAAAGCCGTGGGCTTCCCGGAGGACGTGGGCGAGTTTTACCGCCTGGACGAGTACGAGGCCTACTGCTGGACGGGCCACGGCCGGTACCCGACCAACACCCCCGGCTGGTGGGGCGGCGCCCACCCGTTTACGCTGCTGGATTACTCCGTCGTCCACAACGGGGAAATTTCCTCCTACGACGCCAACCGGAGATACATTGAAATGTTCGGCTATAAATGCACGCTGAAAACCGACACGGAAGTCATGACCTATATATTGGATTACCTTCTCCGCGTCAAAGGGCTTACGCTGGAGGAAGCGGCCCAGGTTATCGCCGCGCCTTTCTGGAGCACCATTGAAGCATTAGAGGATGAATACGAAAAACAGAAGCTTATTTACCTGCGGACGGCATTTCCGAGCCTGCTGGTGACCGGCCCGTTTTCCATTGTGTTCGGCTTTGAGGGCGGGCTGATGGCTTTGAACGACCGGCTGAAGCTGCGTTCCATGGTGACCGGCGAAAAGGGCGATCTGGTGTTCGTCGCCAGCGAGGAAGCGGCCATCCGCACCATGGAGCCCGACGCGGAAAACATCTACGCCCCCGCCGGGGGAGAGGCGGTCATAGCCAGAGTAAAGGACGGTGCCTTTTGATGACGAAAACATTCCGATACCCGGATTTTGAAGTAATCCGAAACGAAAGCCGGTGTATCTGTTGCCGCGTATGCGAGCGACAATGCGCCAACGAAGTCCATACATATGATGCGGAAAACGGCGTCATGCTGGCCGACGAGGTCAAGTGCGTCGATTGCCAACGCTGCGTAACCCTCTGCCCCACTAGGGCGTTGAAAATCGTCAAGTA